>NZ_LJFZ01000009.1:0-9248 GCF_001420875.1 Frankia sp. AvcI1
GTCGCTGATCATCCCTAGAGGGATCGCAACATGGCTGCGGCAACAGCGGGCCAGGCCTCGGCGGGGTCGCTGATCATCTCTAGGTCGCGTGTGTTATGCCGCGGGGCACAGTTCCGCGGGCGCGACGATCATCCAGGTTGCATGACGGGAGGCGGCNCATTGCGGTACGGAATGTGCGTTCTGCGGGCCCAGACCGTACACGGCGCACCGCAACGCGGCCGCGGTGGGGCCCACCCTTGATCATCTGGGCCGCGTCGACGGACTACGTCGGGAGTCGTGGACTGGGGCTCGATCCTTCCAGGCAGGAGCTAGGCGGCAGCAGGACGCCCGCGGGCGGCCGGGGCCGGTGGTGTCACCGGAGGCCGGGCGCCCGCGGGCGTGGGCCGTGCTTCGGGGTTGCCGTGCTTCGGGGTTGCGCCTCAGCGACCGGCGGGGGTCAGGTTGAGGCTGCGGCCGGCGAGGCCGCGGGAGCGGTAGGTGAGGCGCTCGGCGACGGCGCGCAGGGCCTTGCTGGCCTCGGCGTCCGGCTCGGCGACGACGAGGGGCAGGCCGTTGTCGCCGCCCTCGCGCAGGCGGACGTCCACGGGGACCTGCGCGAGCAGGGGGACGTCGTGGCCGAGGACGCGGGTGAGGCGCTCGGCCACGGCGGCGCCGCCGCCGGAGCCGAAGACGTCCACGCGCTCCCCGCAGTGCGGGCAGGGCAGCCAGGCCATGTTCTCGACCACGCCGACGACGTTCTGCCGGGTCTGCACGGCGATGGTGCCCGCGCGCTCGGCGACCTCGGTGGCGGCGAGCTGCGGGGTGGTGACCACCAGCAGCTCGGAGGAGGGGACGAGCTGGGCCAGGGAGATGGCGATGTCACCGGTGCCGGGCGGCAGGTCCAGCAGGAGGACGTCGAGGTCGCCCCAGAAGACGTCGGACAGGAACTACTCCAGGGCGCGGTGCAGCATCGGTCCGCGCCAGGTCACCGGCTGGTTTCCGCGGGTGAACATGCCGGTGGAGATGACCCGGACGCCGTGCGCCTGGGGAGGCATGATCATCTTCTCGACCTGTGTGGGCGGGCGCTCGATGCCGAGCATCCGGGGCACGGAGTGGCCGTAGATGTCGGCGTCGAGCACGCCCACGGACAGGCCCGATCGGGCCATCGCCGCCGCGAGGTTCACGGTGATCGAGGACTTGCCGACGCCGCCCTTGCCGCTGGCGACGCCATACACCCTGGTCATCGAGCCCGGTTGGGCGAACGGGATCACCTTCGGGGCGACGCCGCCGCGCAGCTTCGTGTGCAGGGCGGTGCGCTGCTCGTCCGACATGACCTGCAGGTCGACACGGACCTCGCGCACCCCCTCGACCGCGCTGACGGCTCGGCTGACACGGTTGATGATCTCATCGCGCATCGGGCAGCCGGACACGGTGAGCAGCACCGTGATGTCAACCGAGCCGTCGTCGAGCACGTGGACCGAAGAGACCATGTCCAGCTCCGTGATGGGGCGGCCGATCTCGGGATCGTGCACCGTCGCCAGAGCCGACTGGATCGCGTCGGAGGAAGGCCNGGATGGGGACAAGGGAAACCTCAGTCACTGATTGGCATCAGATGCGGCCCTCGGAGCCGCCGTTCGCTCCACGATAGCCCGCGGGAAGCCCGTCGGCGTTGGCCCGCCGGCCAGGTGTGCGCCACGGGTGCCAGGACCTGGATGAATCCGGCGGTACCGGTGGTTGTCNATCGGTGCGGCCTGCTGGTTCCCGGGGCCTGTCGGGAATCTGACTCCACCCGGGCCGATGGCCGTGACCTGGATGTCGGGCGCGCGGCGGCGCCCCGGCTCCGGCCGGTGCCGTGGCGGGAGAGCCGACGGGGGCACGTCACGGCATAGGCTGATCGAGGCGGCAGCGGGAGGACGCGATGGCAGTCGAAGAGGTGATCGGCGCCAGCTCCGAGACCGACGCGGACTGGGTCGACGAGCGCGGCATGCGAGCCTGGCGGGGGCTGCTGCAGGCGCACGCGCATGTCACCAGGGTGCTCGAGGCGGAGCTGGAAGCCATCCATCACCTGCCGTTGGCCTCCTNCGACGTGCTCGTCCAGCTCGCCGAGGCGCCGAACCGCGAGCTGCGGATGAGCGAGCTGGCGCAGGCGGTGCTGCTGTCCCNCAGTGGGCTGACCCGGCTCGTCGACCGGCTGGAGCGCGAGGGGCTGGTCACCCGGCGATCCTGTCCCTCNGACGCCCGGGGCACGCTCGCCACCCTGACGCCGCAGGGTCTCGACCGGCTTCGGGCCGCCTCCGGCACCCACCTGAAGGGGGTGGGACGGCACGTGCTGTCCCACTTCAGCCGGGCGGAACAGGAGCAGCTCGCCGAGCTGCTCGGGCGGCTCAGCCCGGGCCGCGGCTCCGACACCGGTGGCCGGGGGTGCGGCAAGGGGGTGTGAGCTCGGCCCCGGTGGTCAGGTCGAGGCCGGGCCCTGGAGCGGTGCGGCGCCGGTGGCGGCGGCGAGCAGTCGCTCGTACGACGCGCGGCTGGTCGTCTCGGCGGCGAGGCCCTGCGGCTTGCTGCTGCCGTGGAAGTCGCTCGATCCCGTCACGATCAGGTCGAGGTCGGCGGCGAGTCCGCGCAGCCGGCGCCGTTCGTCGGCGTCATGGTCGGGATGGTCGACCTCGACCCCGCCGAGCCCCGCCCGGGCCATCTGCTCGATCACGTCGGGCCCGACCGTCACCCCGCGTCGGCTGGCGAACGGGTGCGCGAACACGCTGACCCCGCCCGCGTCGCGGATCAGCCGCAGGGTCTGCCAGACGTCCGGCTGCTCCTTGCCGACCCAGTACGGCCCGCCGGTGCCGATCCAGTCGCGGGTGAAGGCCGCCGCCACCGTCGGCACCAGCCCGGCCTCGACCATCGCCGCGGCGACGTGCGGGCGGCCCACCGTCCCGGCGGCGAGTTCCGCCACCCGCTCCCAGCGGATCGGGTGCCCGTCGGCGGCCAACCGGTCGGCCATCCGGCGGGCGCGGACGGCCCGATGCTCGCGGACCCGGGCGCGGACCGCGGCGAAGGCGGGTTCGGCCGCGTCGAACAGGTAGGCCAACACGTGCAGGGAGATCGACCCGCCGGGCACGTCGACGGAGCAGGAGATCTCGGCGCCCGGTACCAGGGTGAGGCCGCCGGGCCGCGCCGCGGCGGCGCGCCCGAGGCCGGCGGTGGTGTCGTGGTCGGTCAGCGCGATGACCGACAGACCCGACTCGGCGGCGAGCCGGACGAGATCCTCCGGTGAGACCAGGCCGTCCGACGCGGTGGAGTGGGTGTGCAGGTCGATGGTCATTCGCCCATGCTGGCAGCTCGTCCCCGCCGGCCGCACCGAGTCGGGACCGCGTCGCGGGCCGGCCGAGCATCGCGGTCGCTCGGCGGTTCGACTCGGCGACTCGGCGGTTCGGCGGTTCGGGAGGCTAGAGATCGAGGCCGGTGAGGACCAGGACGCGCTCCTCGGTGAGGTCGGTCATGGCTGCGCGGACGCCCTCCCGGCCGATGCCGGACCCCTTCGTGCCGCCGTAGGGCATCTGGTCGGCGCGGTAGGAGGGGACGTCACCGATGACGACCCCGCCGACGGCGAGCTCGCGGTGGGCGCGGAACGCGGTGGCCAGGTCGTGGGTGAACACGCCGGTCTGCAGACCGAACTCGCTGTCGTTGACCCGGGCGAGGCCCTCGTCCAGGCCGTCCACCGCGGCCACGACGACGACCGGTCCGAAGACCTCCTCGCGCACGACCCGGGCATCGGCGGGGACGTCGGTGAGCACCGTCGGCGCGATGGACGCACCGGTGCGCGATCCGCCGCAGACGAGCGTCCCGCCGGCGGCGACGGCCTCGGCGATCCACTGTTCGACCCGGCGCGCCGCGGCCTCGTCGATGAGCGGGCCCACGTCGGTGGCCGGATCGGTCGGGTCGCCGCCGCGCAGCGCCCGCACCGCGGTCACGATCTCGCGCAGCAGCTCGTCGTGGACGGACCGGTCGGCATAGACGCGCTGCACGGCGATGCAGGACTGGCCGGCCTGGTAGTTGGCGAACAGGGCGATGCGCCCGGCCGCCCGGGCGAGGTCGCCGGGCGCCGCGTAGTCGGCCGCGACCAGCACGGCGCCGTTGCCGCCGAGTTCGAGCACCACGTGCTTGCGGGGCACCGCGTCGCGGATCGACCAGCCGACCGGGCCGGAGCCGGTGAAGGACACCACCGGCAGGCGCGGGTCCGTGACGAGCCCGGTGACCTCGCTGTTCGGGACGGGCAGGACCGACCAGGACCCCTCGGGCAGGTCGGTCTCGGCGAGCAGATCGCCGAGGAACAGCGCGGACAGCGGTGTGCGGGGGGCGGGCTTGACGATGATCGGGGCGCCGACCGCCAGCGCCGGTGCGACCTTGTGCGCCACCAGGTTCAGCGGGAAGTTGAACGGGGTGATCCCCAGCACGGGCCCGCGCGGGAAGCGCCGGCTCAGCGCCAGGCGCCCCTCCCCGGTCGGGTCCGTGTCCAGCCGGGTCAGCTCGCCGGTGAAGCGACGGGCCTCCTCCGCGCCCCAGCGAAACGTCGAGCTCGCCCGGGCCACCTCGGCCCGAGCCCAGGTCAGCGGCTTGCCGCTCTCCGCGGTGATGAGGCGGGCGAGCTCGTCGCCGCGCCGCGCGATCTCCCTGGACACGTGCGCCAGCGCCGAGGCGCGCACGTGCGCCGGCAGCGCCGAGAACCGCGGGGACACCTCGGCGGCGGCCGCGACGGCGCGCTCGACCTGGTCGGCGTCGGGCTGCGCCACGGTGGNCACGAGGCCGTCGTCGAAGGGGTGGCGAACGTCGATGGTCGTGGCCCCCTCGGCGCGGTTGCCCGCCAGCCAGAACGAGGTGACGTCAGCCATTGCGCTCCGCCCATGTCGTCGCCATCAGCCGCCATCCTAGGCGCATCGTCGGCGCCCCGGCGGTTCCAACGCGCCCCACCGGGCCATCGGCGCATGCCACCCCATGAAGCGGCGCTGAGCTGGGCGGACAGGCCGGCCCCGAGCCCGTGGGCGGGGGACGATGCCCTGGTGGACAGCGGCCGGCGAGCAGGCGGGAGCCGATGAGATGAACCCTCCGAACGTGCCGGCCCGCGGCGGGCCGGGGCTGCCCCAGATCCGCCGCCTCGTCACCGAGATCCCCGGGCCCCGCTCGCGCGCGCTGGCCGCCCGCCGGGCCGGCGCGGTGGCCCGCGGAGTCGGCGAGACCCTGCCCGTGTACGTGCACGCGGCCGGCGGCGGGGTCGTCGTCGACGTCGACGGCAACTCGCTGATCGACTTCGGCTCGGGGATCGCCGTGGTCAGCGTCGGCAACGCCNCGGACGGCGTGGTCGCCGCGGTGCGCGAGCAGGTCGGCCGGTTCACCCACACCTGCTTCATGATCACCCCCTACGAGGGGTACGTCGCGGTCTGCGAGGCCCTGAACCGGCTGACCCCGGGCGACCACGACAAGCGCTCGGCGCTGTTCAACTCCGGGGCGGAGGNCGTCGAGAACGCCGTCAAGATCGNCCGCTCGGCGACCGGGCGCGCCGCGATCGTCGTCTTCGAGCACGCCTACCACGGGCGGACGAACCTGACGCTGGCGATGACGGCGAAGTCGGCGCCCTACAAGGCCGGTTTCGGGCCCTTCGCCCCCGAGGTGTACCGGGTGCCGCTGGCCTACCCCTACCGCTGGCCGACCGGTCGGGAGCACTGCGGCGAGCAGGCGGCGGCGCGGGTGATCGAACTCGTCCGGGACGAGATCGGCGCGGGCGAGGTGGCCGCGCTGGTCATCGAGCCGATCCAGGGCGAGGGCGGGTTCATCGTCCCCGGCCGCGGCTTCCTGCCCCGCCTCGCCGAGTTCTGCGCGGACGCCGGCATCCTGTTCGTCGCCGACGAGATCCAGACCGGCTTCGCCCGCACCGGCACGATGTTCGCCTGCGAGGACGAGGGCGTCGTGCCGGACCTCATCACCACCGCGAAGGGCATCGCCGGCGGGATGCCGCTGGCGGCCGTCACCGGACGGGCCGAGATCATGGACGCCCCGCAGGTCGGCGGGCTCGGCGGCACGTACGGCGGCAACCCGGCGGCCTGCGCGGCGGCACTCGCGGCCATCGGGTTCATCGAGTCCGCGGACCTCGCCGCCCGCGCGCGGCGCATCGGCGAGCTCGCGCTGCCCCGGCTGCGCGCCCTGGCGGCGCGGTACGACGTGATCGGGGACGTCCGCGGGCGAGGTGCGATGCTCGCCCTGGAACTCGTCCGCGGCGGGGGCGACACCCGCCCGGACAGGGAGCTGACCGGCGCCGTCGCGGCGGCCTGCCACCGCCGCGGCCTGATCGTGCTCACCGCCGGCACCTGGGGCAACGTCCTGCGGCTGCTGCCGCCGCTGGTCATGGACCCTGCGCTGTTGCTCGCCGGTCTCGACGTCCTCGACGAGGCCTTCGCCGAGGTCANCGCCGCCCGCTGACTGCCCGGCGGTTCGGCGTACCTGCCCGGCGGTTCGGCACATCTGTGCTGGTGGGGCGGTTGCTCGTGGTACAGGACGGGAACAGCGGTATCGGAACCGCCGAGGTCCGGCGGCCCCCCTCCACCTACGCCAGGAGGCGCCCGGTGAGCATTGCTGCCGCCTGCCCTCGTTGTCTCGGCCCGCTCCGCCCACCCGACCTGTGGAGCAGCCAGTACCGCTGCGACGAGCACGGGGAGGTGAGCCCGTACCGGACGGCCGTCTTCTCCCGCGAGCAGGCGTTGCACGCCCTGGCCACGTCCTCCACCGTGCCCGTGTGGCTGCCCGAGCCCATGCCGGTGCACTGGTACGTCAGCGGAGTCGGCTGGGCCGGCGACGAGCGCACCGGACCGCGGGCCAGCGCGCTCGCCCTCGCCGGCCCCTGCCCGCTGGGCGGCCCGGCGGAGATGATCCTCGTCGCCGAGGCACCCGGGGTGGGCCTCGGCGCCCGGCTGGCCGGCATCACCGGCCTCGACCCGCAGGCGCTGCCGGGCGTGCCCGAGGCCAAGGTCGAGGCCGCGGGGCATCCCACCGCGATGTGGCCGCTGGCCGTCCCGCCGGACCGGGCCGCCTTCGTCGGGGAGGCCCGCGGGGTGTGGCTGTGGCTGGTGCTCTGGCCGGCGGACGCGGCGCTGATCCTGCTGGAGCACCTGGTGCTTCGCGATGTGCGGGACGCCCCCGAAATCGGTGAACGGTCGTTCTTCGGCGCTGTCAGCGAGCATCTCACCGTCGCGCCGTCCTCGGTTCGGTGAGTGAGGTTCCCGCGGCCGTAGGCTGATCCGATCGGATCGGCCGGCGAAGGGACTCGGGCAGCATGACGCAACCGTCGTTCCCGGCGCCGACCGCCGCGGCGGTCGACCGGCGGCTGGTCACCGTGATCGTCAATCCGAGCGCGGGGCGCGGGCGGGCGCTGCGCCTGCTCGACGGCGTCCGCACCGAGCTCGACCGGTGGGCTGCTGACGTGCGCGTCGCCCCCACCCGCGACCTCGCGCACGCCGGTCGGCTCGCCGCCGAGGCCACCGCGCAGGGACGGGTGGTGGCGGCGCTCGGGGGGGACGGCCTCGCCGGGGCGGTCGCCGGGGCGGTGGCGCGGGCGGGTGGGCTGCTCGCCGTGCTGCCCGGCGGCCGCGGCAACGACTTCGCCCGCGGGCTGGGCCTGTCCGCCGACCCCCGCCGCGTCGCCGCCGAGCTCGCCGGGTTCCAGGAGCGGCGGGTGGATCTGCCCGAGGTCGGCGGCCGGCCGTACCTGGGGATCGCCAGCGTCGGATTCGACTCCGACGTGCAGATCATCGCCAATCGGATGCGCCTGCTGCGCGGGCGGCACGTCTACACCTACGCGGCGCTGCGGGCGGTGGCGGCCTGGCGGCCGGCGCGGTTCACGGTGGCGATCGACGACGGTCCGCCCGAGGTGCTGCACGGCTGGACGGTGGCCGCGGCCAACGCGGCCTACTACGGCGGCGGGATGCGCTTCGCCCCCGACGCCGACCTCGCCGACGGGCTGCTCGACATCGTGCTGATCTCGCGGACGTCCCGGCTGACGTTCCTGGCGCTGTTCCCGCGGGTCTTCACCGGCCGGCACGTCCACACCCGCCACGTGCGGGTGCTGCGGGGGAAGCGGCTGCACATCGGCGCCGACCGGCCGTTCGCGGTGTACGCCGACGGCGACCCGCTGGCCGACCTGCCGGCCGAGATCGTCGTCCGCCCGGACGCGCTGCGCCTGCTCGTCCCGCCCCGTCGATCATGATCCGCCTGCGGTGCGTTCTGCACGGTCTGAAGCCGCAGACCGTGCGCACCGCACCGCAGTGTGGTCCTCGCGCCGTGACCGTTCCGGGCGGCAGCGGCAGCGGCAGCGGCAGCTGCAGAGGCAGAGATCAGGGCGCGGTCAGTCCGCCCGCCGGGCGGGCTGGGTGTCGGCGTCGGCGTCGGCGATCTCCGGCGTCGAGTGGTAGTCGACGAGGCCNCTGACCTGCGGGTAGTGCAGGTCGAAGGCGGGCCGCTCGGAGCGGATCCGGGGCAGCCGCCGGAAGTTGTGCCGCGGCGGCGGGCAGGACGTCGCCCATTCCAGCGAGTTGCCGTACCCCCAGGGGTCGTCGACGGTGGCGAGGGCGCCGTGCCGGTAGGAGTGCCACAGGTTGTAGATGAGCGGCAGCGTGGACGCGGCGAGCAGGAACGCGCCGGCGGTCGAAACCGTGTTCAGGGTGGTGAAACCGTCGGTCGGACCGTAGTCGGCGTAGCGCCGCGGCATGCCGCGCACGCCGAGCCAGTGCTGCACCAGGAACGTGGTGTGGAAGCCGAAGAACATGGTCCAGAAATGGACCTTGCCCAGCCGGTCGTTCATCATCCGGCCGCTNACCTTCGGGAACCAGAAGTAGGTGCCGCCGAACGCGGCGAAGACGACGGTGCCGAACACGACGTAGTGGAAGTGGGCGACGACGAAGTAGCTGTCGCTGACATGGAAGTCGATCGGCGGGCTGGCCAGCATCACCCCGGTCAGTCCGCCGAACAGGAACGTCACCAGGAAGCCGAGCGCGAACAGCATCGGCGTCTCGAAGGTGAGCTGCCCACGCCACATCGTGNCGATCCAGTTGAAGAACTTGATGCCGGTCGGCACCGCGATGAGAAACGACAGCAGCGCGAAGAACGGCAGCAGTACCGCGCCGGTGACGAACATGTGGTGAGCCCACACCGTGAGCGACAGCACACCGATCCCGATCGTGGCGAAGACCAGCCCCTTGTAGCCGAACAGGGGCTTTCGGGAGAAG
>NZ_LJFZ01000009.1:12766-206466 GCF_001420875.1 Frankia sp. AvcI1
CGTCGGACTCGGTGACCGTCTTGCCCGGCCAGTGCCGGTAGACGTCCCCGACCTCGAACTCCTCGAACCAGCGGCCGAACCGCATGACAGACCCCCTCCGGACGCAGCGCGCGCCACACGCACCCTTGAATGCAGAGGGTAGCCAACTGCAACGCTGCGTCGCNGCCTCGGGTGTCCGCCTCAGCCGAGGCCGACCTCGCGGCGGTTCGGGTCGCGCAGGTCGGTGCCCGCGGCCAGCCAGCGCTGGTGCAGCGCCTCGGGGCCGTGTACCCGCTTGAAGGCCGCCTCGTTCGTGGTCATCGGCAGGACGGGCAGGAACCGCACGGGCGCGGCGGCGGCGAACGCGGGGTCGTCCAGAGCGTCGGCGATCGGCAGGTCGGGGATCAGGCCACCGGGCTCGCCGACGAGCACCGCGGTGAACGGCGCGCCGTCCCACAGCGGCTCGCCGAGGTCCAGGCCGGCGCCGGGGGCGACGGGCCGGCCCTCGACGGCGGGGACGGCCGCCAGCACGGCGAGCCGGCGCAGCACGCTGTCGCGGTGGCCGCGCAGCGACAGCACGAGCTCGGCCCGCGGTCCGGCGGGGTCGCGCACGGCGGAGTCGGACGCCGTCATCGGCTCCCGGGACATGCCGAGGGTGAGGTACCGGACGACGCCGCCGCGGTCGGGACCGAACCGCAGCACGTCCAGCTGCTCCGTACCGAGGAAGGTCACCGACGCGCGGCCGGTGTCCCGGCCGAACAGCGCCGTGACGTGCCCCTCGACCGATCGACTCAGGGCGCTGTCGCTCACGGGACCCGTGCCGCAGTTCGCATGCGTTCGATCGTAGGGTCGGCGGGAGCGCCCGTGCCGCCGGTCGGCCTGCGGGAACCTCCGCACCGGGCAGGGGCGTTCAACGTGGTGCGACCTTGGAGGAGCTGCGGCTATGGGACAGGTGCTGACGAAGGGCGGCAACGCGCCGCTGCCCACCACCGACGTCCGGGTGGAGATCGCCTCGTCGATCTCGCTGGACATCGCCGCGATTCTGGTCACGGCCGCCGNCAAGGTGCGCACCGACGGCGACTTCGTGTTCTTCAACCAGCCGACCGGCCCGGGGGTGCGGCTGCTGCCACCGGCGGCGCTGGAGTTCACCCTGGCAGCGGTGCCGCCGGACATCGACAAGGTGGTCGTCACGGNCAGCCTGGACGGCTCCGGCCCGGTGACCTTCGCGGGCGTGCGGGGGCTGGGTATCTCGGTGCGCGACTCCCGCGGCGGCGCCGAGCTGGTCCGGTTCGATCCCGCCGGGCTCGGTGCCGAGACCGCGCTGATCCTGGTCGAGCTCTACCGCCGGGCCGGCGCGTGGAAGGCCCGCGCGGTCGGGCAGGGCTACGCCTCCGGGCTCGCCGGCATCGCCACCGACTTCGGCATCGCCGTCGACGATCCCGGCACCTCCGGTCCCGCGCCGGCCGCCGCTGCGGCGCCGGCCGCGGCCCGGCCGCCGGCCGCCCCACCCCGCCCGCAGCCGGCCACGCCCGGCGGGCAGCAGTGGGGCCCGCCCGCACCGCCGCCCGGCGGCCAGCAGTGGGGCCCTGCGCCCGTCCCGCCCGCGCCGGCTCCGGCCGGTGGGGCGCCGCAGTGGGGCGCCCCACAGCCGCCGCCCGGTCAGCAGCCGCCGCCCGGTCAGCAGTGGGGTCCGCCGCCCGCGGCGCCGCAGTGGGGCACCCCGCCGCCGCCCGGCCAGCAGTGGGGTCCGCCCGGCGCGCCGCCCGCGCCCACCGGTCAGCCGTGGGGTCCGCCCCCGCCGCCCGCCGGCCAGCAGTGGGGGCCGCCGCCACCGGCTCCCGGTCAGCCCGGCGGCCGGGTCAACCTGGACAAGGGCCGGGTGTCGCTGACCAAGGGCCAGAGCGTGTCGCTGGTGAAGACCGGCGCGCCCCCGCTCACCCGGGTGCGGATGGGCCTGGGCTGGGATCNGGCGCAGCGCGGCCGGTCGATCGACCTCGACGCGTCCTGCATCCTGTTCGACGAGCGCGGCAAGGACGTCGACAAGGTGTGGTTCATGTCCAAGAAGGGCGCGCGCGGCGCGGTGCNCCACTCGGGCGACAACCTCACCGGCCGTGGCGACGGCGACGACGAGACGATCCAGGTGGATCTTGCCGCCCTGCCCCCGAACGTCACCACGCTGATCTTCACGGTGAACAGCTTCCAGGGGCAGCCGTTCACCGACGTGCGCAATGCCTACTGCCGGCTCTACGACGACGTCACCGGCCAGGAGCTCGTCCGCTTCGACCTGTCCGAGTCCAAGCCGTCCACCGGACTGGTGATGTGCCGGGTACAGCGTGAGGCCGGCGGCCAGAGCTGGGCGATGACCGCGATCGGCGAGTTCCACGACGGCAAGACCGTCCGCGCGATGGTCAACCCGTCGAAGCAGTACCTCTGACGGCTGTCGGCACCGACCGGCGCCCGCGGTCCGGGTGTCGGCGGGTCAGGCGGCTGGCGGGTCAGGCATCGGCGGGCCGGGTGTCGTCGGCGGGCTGGGCGGTGGCGGAGGGCTGGGCGGTGGTGGCGGGCTGGGCGGTGGCGAGGCGGCGCAGGCGGATGACGGCGGTGGCGTCGAGCTGACCGTCGCCGCGCGCCTGGGAGGCGGCGAGATCGCCCTCGGCGAGCTCGGTCAGCGGCACCGGCACGCCCCGGCGGGCCGCCTCCGCCAGGCAGATCCGCAGATTCTTGCGCATCCAGTCGACGGCGAAGCCGAAGTCGAACTCGTCGCGGATCATGGTGGCGGCGCGGTTGGTCAGGTACCAGGAGCTCGCGGCGCCGCCCGACACGGCGGGAAGCACCTGGTCCAGGTCCAGACCGGCGGCGGCCGCGAAGTTGAGTGCCTCGGCCGCGCCCTCGATCGCCCCGGCCACCAGGATCTGGTTGACCATCTTCGTGAGCTGGCCGGTGCCGACCGGGCCGATGCGGGTGATCGTCGCGCCGTAGGCGGCCAGCACCGGCCGGACCCGTTCCACCGTGTCCACCTCGCCGCCGCACATGACGCTCAGGCGCCCCGCCTCGGCACCGGCCTGCCCGCCGGACACCGGCGCGTCGACGAAGCCGACTCCCACCTCCGCCGCCCGCGCGGCGATCTCGACGGCCAGCTCCGCCGACGTCGTCGTGTGGTCGACGATCGTCGCCCCCGGCGCCAGCGCGCCGAGCGCGCCGTCCGGCCCCAGCAGCACCGAGCGGACGTCGTCGTCGGCCCCGACGCAGACGCAGACCACATCGGATCCGGCGGCGGCCTGCGCCGGCGTCGCCGCGACCCGGCCCCGTTGCACGGCCGACCAGCGCGCCGCGGTCGTCTCCGTGCGGTTGTACACGACGGTGTCGAAACCGGCGCGGGCGAGATGGCCGGCCATGGGGAAGCCCATGGTGCCGAGGCCGACGAACCCAACCTGCATCAGCGTGCTCCTGTCCCGGCTGGCCGGTCGTCCCGGCTGGCCGGATGTCCCGGATGGTCGGTCAGGAGCAGACTACGCATGTCGGACCGCGCGGCCGGCGCGGTCGGCGCCCGCGTTCGCGCCCGGCCCTGGCGGGTCAGCGGGCCGTTTCGTACTCCCGCAGCAGGGCCCGGCTGATGATCCTTTTCTGGATCTCGGAGGTGCCCTCGCCGATGAGCATGAACGGCGCCTCACGGTAGAGGCGCTCGATCTCGTACTCCTTCGAGTAGCCGTAGCCGCCGTGGATGCGGAACGCCTCCGTCGTCACCTCGTGGCAGTACTCGCTGGCGAGGTACTTGGCCATTCCGGCCTCGACGTCGTTGCGCTGCCCCGAGTCCTTCTTGCGGGCGGCGCTGACCATCATCAGGTGACCGGCCTCGACCTTGGTCGCCATCTCGGCGAGCTTGAAGGCGATGGCCTGGTGTTCGGCGATCNGCCGGCCGAAGGCCCNCCGGGTCTGCGCGTAGGCGATGGCGAGCTCGAAGGCGCGGATCATGATGCCGCAGGCCCGGGCGGCGACGTTGACCCGGCCCACCTCGACACCGTCCATCATCTGGTAAAAGCCCTGGCCGCGGCCGTCGTCGCCGCCGAGGATCGACGCGGNCGGCACCCGGTGGTCGGTGAGGATCATCTCGGTCGTCTCGATGCCCTTGTAGCCGAGCTTGTCGATGCTGCCGGGAATGGTGATCCCGCCGTGGGTGCCGAAGCCCGGTTCCTTCTCCAGCAGGAAGGTCGTCATGTTCCGGTAGACCGATTCGGCGCCCTCGTCGGTCTTCACCAGGGTGGCGACGATTCCGGCTCGCGCGCCGTTGGTCAGCCACATCTTCTGCCCGTTGAGCACGTAGACGTCGCCATCGCCCTCGCCCTCGCCGTTCCGGCCGCCACCGGCCTTCCGGTCGGCCCGGCTGGTGATCGCCGCGACGTCCGAACCNCAGCCGGGTTCGCTCATCGAGAACGCGCCGCGCAGTTCGCCGGTGGCCATCCGCGGCAGCAGCCGGCTGCGCTGCTCGGCGCTGCCATGCCGGCCGATCAGGTAGGCGACGATGAAATGGGTGTTGACGACCCCGGCGACGCTCATCCAGCCCCGGGCGATCTCCTCCACGACCAGCGCGTAGGTGAGCAGCGACTCGCCCAGCCCGCCGTACTGCTCGGGAATGGTGATCCCGAACAGCCCCATCTCCTTCATCGACTCGACGATGGATTCCGGGTATTCATCGGCGTGTTCGAGCTCCGTGGCGAACGGAAGGATCTCCTTGTCGACGAACGTGCGCACCGCCGCGAGGATGTCGCGCTGCACGTCGGTCAGGTCGTCGGTCTGCGCGATCCTGCTCATCGGTCGTCCCCCTCCTGCGGCCGGCGCGGCCGGCTAGCGCCCGACGCCGACCGGCGGCTCGAACTTCCGCGTGCGGGCGAGCCCCGCAGCGCGGCCCTTGCCGGCGACGACCTCGGCCATCTTGCGGCTGGCCTCGTCGATCATCTCGTCGCCGAGCATCACCGCGCCGGTCAGTCCGCCCTCGGCGGAGGTGTGCCAGGCATAGGNGTCGAGGATCAGCTCGGCGTGGTCGTAGTCGTCCTGGCGCGGCGCGTAGATCTCGTTGGCCGCCTCGATCTGNCCGGGATGCAGCACCCATTTCCCGTCGAAGCCGAGCGCGGCCGAGCGGGCGGNGGTCGCCCGGAATCCCGCGGTGTCGCGGATCTGGAGGAAGGGGCCGTCGATCGCCTGCACCCCGCGGGCGCGGGCCGTCTCGAGAATCTTGAACAGCACATAATGGAAGGGGTCGCCCGGATAGTTCGGGCTGAGCGCGCCGACGGTGAGCGACGGCATGTTGATCGAGGCCATGAAGTCGGCCGGGCCGAAGATGACGGTCTCGATCCGGGGGCTGGCAAAGGCGATCTCGCGCACGTTCGACAGGCCGAGCGCCGTCTCGATCTGCGCCTCGATCCCGATCCGGCCGACCTCGAACCCCAGCACCTTCTCGATCTGGGTGAGCAGCAGGTCCAGCCAGGCCACCTGGGCGGCCGACTGCACCTTCGGCAGCATGACGCAGTCCAGGTTCGCCCCGGCGCCCTCGACGACCTCGATGACGTCGCGGTACGTCCAGCGGGTCGTCAGATCGTTGACCCGGACGACCCGGGTCCGGCCCGCCCAGTCGCCCTCGTTGAGCGCGGCGACCACGTTCGCCCGGGCGGCCTCCTTCGCGCCGGGCGCGACCGAGTCCTCCAGATCGCAGAACACCTGGTCGGCGGGCAGGCCCTGAGCCTTGCCGAGCATCTTCGTCGAGGATCCGGGGACGGCCAGACACGATCGGCGGGAACGCTGCGGCATGATCTCTATGCTATCGACTCGTTACCCATCGTGCTCGCTCTCGGTCCCGGATCCCCGGATCGATCCGTTCGGTGAGCAACTCCCGGCCGACCTGTGCCGACCTGTGGCCGCCTGCGTCTCCTTCGATCATCGACGACCAACGGCGACGTCCGCGACGCGGCCGGTGCCCGCGGCCGCGCCCGGACGGCCGCACCGGCCCCGAGAATGCCCAGGCGGGCGGGTATGCCGGGGTCGGGGTTGCGGGACGTGCCCGCGCGGGTAGCCTCCGGCCGTGAACAGGACTGCGGCGCCGGCCCGCGGCGGTATGTCCGCCCATGCCGGGAACGGTCAGTGACCACGATGCCCACGCGCCCCACCCAGTCCCGGGTGTACTGCCGCCGCCTGGCCGGCCTGCTGGTCCTCGACCCCAACGGCGACCAGGTCGGCCGGGTCCACGACATCATCGTCACGCTGCGCCTCGGCCACGAGCCGCCGCGCGTGCTGGGCCTCGCCGTCGAGGTCCAGCGCCGCCCGATCTTCGTGCCGATCGGGCGGGTCACCGGCGTCGAGTCCGGCGCGGTCGTGCTCTCCTCGGCCCGGCTGAGCTGGCGGCGCTTCCAACAACGGCCGAACGAGACCCGGGTCCTCGGCGAGCTGCTCGACCGCCGCGCCACGCTGCTGTCGTCGGGCACCGAGGTCACCGTCGTCGACGCCGCGATCGAGCCGATCCGCGGCGGGGACTGGGTGCTCGACCAGGTGGCGGTCCGCACCGGGCGGGGGCGGCGCGGCGAGGTGCGCACCGTGGCCTGGGACGAGGTGACCGGCCTGTCGCTGGCCGAGGGGGGCCAGGGCGCGGCGAACCTGCTGGCCGCCTTCGAGAAGCTGCGCCCCGCCGACCTCGCGACGCTGCTGCACGACCTGTCCGACAAGCGGCGTGCCGAGGTCGCCGCGGCCCTCGACGACGAACGGCTCGCCGACGTCCTGGAGGAACTGCCCGAGGACGAGCAGGTGGAGCTCCTCGGCGGGCTCGCCGAGGAACGCGCCGCGGACGTGCTGGAGGCGATGGGCCCCGACGACGCGGCGGACCTGCTCGGTGAGCTGCCCGCCGAGGACGCCGAGCGGCTGCTGCGGCTGATGGAGCCGGACGAGGCCGCCGACGTGCGCCGCCTGCTGCGCTACGCCGACGACACCGCCGGCGGGATCATGACCAGTGAGCCGGTCGTGCTCGCCCCGAACGCGACGGTGGCCGAGGCGCTCGCCCGCATCCGCGAGCCGGAGCTGTCCCCGGCACTGGCCGCGCAGGTCTACGTGGTCCGCCCGCCGTATGAGACCCCCACCGGCCGCTACCTGGGCCTCGCGCACTTCCAGCGGCTGCTGCGGGAGCCGCCGTCCACCCTGGTCGGCGGCGTGATCGACGTGGACATGGCGTCGCTGCGGCCNGAGACGCCGCTCGCCGAGGTCACCCGGCTGCTGGCGTCGTACAACCTGGTCGCCGCGCCGGTGCTCGACCGCGGCGGACGGCTCGTCGGCGTGGTCACCGTCGACGACGTCCTCGACCACCTGCTGCCGGCCGACTGGCGCGAGCGCCAGCTCGAATCCGACGTCGACACCCACACGACGCCGGGTCTGTTCGCCCCGCCCCCGGGCGGTGGGGAACCCGGCTCCCTGGGTGGGGTGGGCGCCAGCCCGCCGGCGGTTTCGTGAGAGGGCGGCAGCGCGGCGCGCGCCTGGACCAGCCGCGGCCGTCGCGGCGCGCGTCGCTGCGGCCCGCCTACGAGCCGGACGCGTTCGGCCGGATCGCCGAACGCGTGGCCCGGTTCATCGGGACGGCGCGCTACCTCGTCGCCCAGAGCATCGTCATCGTGGTGTGGGTCGCGTACAACGTCTTCGTCCCCGGCTCCGCGCGGTTCGACGAGTTCCCGTTCATCTTCCTGACGCTGGTGCTGTCGCTGCAGGCCGCGTATGCAGCGCCGCTCATCCTGCTGGCGCAGAACCGCCAGGACGACCGGGACCGGGCGAACCTCGCCCAGGACCGGGAGCAGTCGGTCCGCACCCGCGACGACACCGAGTACCTGGCCCGGGAGCTGGCCGCCGTGCGCATCACCATCGGCGAGCTGGCCACCCGCGACTTTCTGCGCTCGGAGCTGCGCGCCCTGCTCGCCGAGCTGGACGCGGCCGACCGCGACCGCGACCGGGACCGCCGCGACCGGCGCCGGCGCCGCGAGGGCGACCGCCGCGACCGCCCCGACCGGGCTGTTGCGACCGGGCGTCTCCCCGCCGAGAAGCGCGCCCCGGCCGCCGAGCGGGCCCCTGTGGGGGAGCGCGCGCCTGCCGAAACACGCGGCCCTGCCGCTGAGCGGGCCGCGGCCGGAGAGCGGGGGCGCGACTCGGACCAGGACGGCGCCCGGCCCGCTGGTGGGCCGCCTGGCGGGCCGGAAGAGCGCTGACCGCCGCTGCCGCCGGGGCGCGGGCCGCCAGCCGGGCAGCACGATCGCCCGCGCCACCTGCTGGCCAGGTGGGTGGTCAGGAGGTGCTGGACGTCGGCGGCGTCGGGTCGGGTGTGGCAGGCCGGCCGGTCGGCTGGTCGGGCGGCCACGGCAGGGGCTCTAGGGCTGGCCGGCCGCGCCGCGGCAGAGGGTGAGCACCGCCATCGCGATCTCGACGCCGCGGGGACCCAGCTCGTCCGCCCAGACGGCGATGATCTCGTTCTCGCGGGCGTGCTCGATCCGTGGGCCGCCCTCGGCCGAGCGCAGCGCCTGGATCTGCCGGGACAGGTCGCGGCGGGTGGCGAGCAGCTCGCGGAGCTGCGCGTCGATGTCGTCGATCTGCTGGCGTCCCGCGGGGATGTTGCTGATCGTCAGCGGCTCGCCCGCGAGCGGCGCGCGCCCCGCGCCGGTAAGGGTGGCGCCCGGCGCCGTGGGCGCGGGGATCGCGGCGTCGGGACGGTCGACGAGGTTGTCCACGAATGGGCCTTTCGATCGGAGGCCCGGCGCAGCCCAGGCCGAGACGACCCGGGGCGGACCGGGCCTGGGTCTGACGCTCGTACCGCGTGAGGTCAGCGGTGGAGCGGGGACCGTGCCCGGTCCCCATAAAACGGAGGCAGCAGCGCGCCGGGGCGCGAGGTTCGGCTGCTCTCCATACAGCAAGCATGCCAGCCCGGCGCGAATCCGTCCAGGAACCGACGCCGCGCCGAAACCGCCCTCCTCGTCCCGGATGGTCTGCCCGATCGCTGGCCCGCCGCCGGCGGGCGATCGGTGCCTGACCGACGGGGTTGGTGCGGGGTGCGATGATCGGTCGATGGCACAGATGGAGCTCGGCGGCATGCCCCGCAGGCTGTTCGCCTGCACGCCGTCGCGACTGGCCGCGTTCGAGGACTGCCCCCGTCGTTACCGGATGATCTATCTGGACCGGCCGCGCCCGCCGAAGGGCCCGCCGTGGGCGCACACCTCCTTCGGCGTCAGCGT
Organism: Frankia sp. AvcI1; assembly: GCF_001420875.1. Lineage (NCBI taxonomy): Bacteria > Bacillati > Actinomycetota > Actinomycetes > Frankiales > Frankiaceae > Frankia > Frankia sp. AvcI1. Next base: position 21,991 of record NZ_LJFZ01000009.1, read on the forward strand.
GCACAACGCGCTGCGCCGGTGGTGGGAGGAGCCGCATCAGCGGCGCACCCCGCTGCGCGCCGCCGAGCTGCTGCGCCTGGGCTGGATCGACGAGGGGTTCCGCGATCCCGAGCAGTCGCAGCACTGGCGGGAACGGGCCGTCGGGATGGTCCGTGGCTATGTCGAGGGCCTGGACCCGGCGGCCGAGCCGCGCGGGGTCGAGCGCTCGGTCGCCGCCCGCACCGAGGCGCTGGCCTTCTCCGGCCGGATCGACCGCCTCGACGACCGGGACGGGGAGCTCGTCGTCGTCGACTACAAGACCGGCCGGCGACCCGTCACCGACGACGACGCCCGCACCTCGCGGGCCCTGGCGCTCTACGCACTGGCCGCGGGCCGGATGCTGCGCCAGCCCTGCCGGCGGGTCGAGCTGCACCACGTGCCCACCGGCCGGGTCGCCGTCGCCGAGCACACCGAGGACAGCATCGCCCGCCACGTCCGCCGGGCCGAGTCGGTCGCCGCCGATGCCGTCGAGGCGACCGAGGCGCTGCGCGGCGGCGGCGAACCCGACCGGGCCTTCCCGCCGCGCCCCGGCTCGCTGTGCTCGTGGTGCGACTTCCGGCGGCTGTGCGCGGAGGGCCAGGCCGCCGGTCCCGAGCGCCAGCCCTGGGCCGCTCTCGGCGAGGACTGAGCCCGCACCCTGGACGACGCCGTGGCCCTGCGAGCTGCCGGCAGGGCCCGCCGGATGCCACCGCGGGACCCGCCGGATGTCACCATAGGACTGTGTCCGAACAGACCACCGCCCCCGCCCAGCCGCGGGTCTCCGCGAAGGCGATGACCTTCACCGAGTCCGTCATCCGGGACATGACCCGGCTTGCGCTCGCGCACGGCGCGGTGAACCTGGCCCAGGGGTTCCCCGACTTCGCCTGCCCGCCCGAGCTCAAGGAGGCGGCCAAGGCCGCCATCGACGCGGACGTGAACCAGTACGCGATCACCTGGGGGGCGGCGGAGTTCCGCGCCGCGGTCGCCGCGAAGGTGGGGCNGACCTACCCGGGCTGGTCGGTCGATCCGGACACCGAGATCTGCGTGACCTGCGGTTCGACCGAGGCGATGATCGCCACCATGCTGGCGCTGGTCGACCCCGGCGACGAAGTGATTATGTTCGAGCCGTTCTACGAGAACTACGGGCCCGACACGATCCTGTCCGGCGCCNGCCCGCGGCTGGTCCGCCTGCATGCCCCCGACTGGTCGATCGACCCGGCCGAGCTGCGCGCGGCCTTCAGCGACCGGACCCGCGCCATCGTCCTGAACACCCCGCACAACCCCACGGGCAAGGTGCTGCGCCGCGACGAGCTGGAGCTGGTCGCCGAGCTCTGCCAGCGCCACGACGCGCTGGTGTTCACCGACGAGATCTACGAGCACATCCACTATCTCGGACCCGGCGGTCACATCCCGCCGGCGACGGTCCCCGGCCTCGAGGATCGGACCGTCACCATCAACGCCCTGTCGAAGACCTACGCGGTCACGGGCTGGCGGGTCGGGTGGACGATCGCGCCACCCGCCTACACCTCGGCGATCCGCAAGGTCCACGACTTCCTGACTGTCGGCGCGGCGGCACCGTTGCAGGCCGGCGGTGTGGCGGCGATGGGCCTGCCGCCCGCCTACTACGACGGGCTCGCCGAGCAGTACCGTGCCCGCCGCGACCTGCTGTGCGCCGCGCTGACCGATACCGGGTTCACGTTCCGCCAGCCGGACGGCGCCTACTACGTGATGTGCGACACCCGCGCGATCGACCCGGGCGGCGACGATGTGGCGCTGGCCCGGCGGCTGGTCACCGAGATCGGGGTGGCGACCGTGCCCGGCTCGTCGTTCTTCGCCGATCCCGCCGACGGCCGCCACATCATCCGGTTCGGCTTCCCCAAGAAGCTCTCCACGCTGCAGGCCGCGGCGGACCGCCTGGCCCGGCTGGGCCGCCCGGCCGCCGACGGCTGATCCGTCGCTGTGTGCGGGAGACGCGTTGCGGTGCGATGTGCACGGTCCGCAGGCTCAGACCGTGCAGAACGCACCGCAACCGGCCTTGTCCGGCGTGGGTCAGGCTGTCGGGGCGGGATCGGCGGGGGCGAGCGGGGGCGGCGGGGTGGGTAGCCGGTAGCCGAGGCGGGCGGCGCGGGCGTGGCCGGCGCGCAGCTCGCGGTCCAGCTCGGCGAGTTCGGCGCGCACGCCGCCGCGCGTCGACCGGCCGAGCAGGGCCGGTCGGGCGCTCATCGCCGCGGGCTCGGGCGGGGCGTAGCGGCCGCGCAGGTACTCCCCGATCCACCGGCCCCGCGCGCCGGCCAGCTCCGGGGCTCCGTCGACGTGGAAGACCCAGGCGGCGGCCAGGTCGAACACGCCGCCGAAGCGGGGCGAGTGCGGCCCGCCCGGCCCCAGCCTGGCCGTGTCGACGCCCAGCACGACCGCGTCGAAGACGCCGAGCAGGTCGCCTCCCGCCTCGGCTCCGTAGCCGCCTCCCGCGCCGCTTCCCGCGCCGGCTTCCTTGGCGCTCGGGGACGGGGGCGACGCCGGGAGCCGGGGATCGGCCCGCACGCCATGGACCTCGAAGGGTGGTGCCGCCGGGCCGGCCGTCAGCAGGCGCAGGGTGTCGGGCGACACCGCGACGACCTGGTCCGCGCAGCCGTAGGCGGCGAGGCGGTCGTGGGCGGCCGGCGGCACGGGGCCGGCGGAGAAGGCGGCGACCGCGAGCCCCCCGTCGACAAGGGAGATCGTCGCGGCGGNGGTGGCCGCGTCCACGCCGAGGACGGCGACCCGGGGAAGACCTGTCACGCTCGGGCACTCTAGTGGCGCCGCGCCGGGGCCTTCGCACTACGGTGAAGACATGAGTGTCGTCAAGATCAATGNGCTGACCGTGCCCGCCGAGATGCGGNCCGCCCTNGAATCGCGGTTCGCCGGCCGGGCCGGGATGGTCGAGCAGGCCGACGGGTTCGAGTGGTTCGAACTGCTGCGCCCGATCGAGGGAACCGACACCTACCTCGTCTACACCCGCTGGCGTAGCGAGGAGGACTTCCAGAAGTGGCAGTCCTCCCAGGCGTTCGAGGAGGGCCACCGTCGGGCGGCCGCCGAGGCCGCGGCCGCCTCGGGCGCGCCGGCCGGGCAGGGCGCGCCCGCGGGTCACGGCAGTGCCGCCGGTCATGGCGGTGCCGCCGGTCATGGCGGTGCCGCCGGTCATGGCGGGCCGGGCGGTCACGGCGGTGCCGGCGCCCCCGCGGCGACCGGGGCCACGCTGTGGTCGTTCGAGGTGGTGCAGTCGGCGTCGCCCGGCTCCGCCTGAGGCTGGCGCTGCCTGAGGCCGGCTCGGTCTGAGGCCGGCGCTGCTCAGTCGTGGTGGCTGGCGTCGGTGACCTCGCCGACGAACTGCTCGACCACGTCCTCCATCGCGATGACGCCGACGGTCGTTGCCGCGGCGTCGACGACCCGGCCCAGGTGGCTGCCGGCGCGCTGCATCCGGCGCAGCACCTGGTCCAGGGGCGTGTCCGTGGCCAGCTCCACCATCTGGTGCAGCCTTGCTGGGGCCAGNGGGGTGTCGAGGTCCTCGGGCGCGATTCCCAGGACGTCCTTGGCGTGCAGGAACCCCGCGATCTCGGTCGCGGCGTCGGGTACCCGCACCGGGAAACGGGAGTAGCCGGTGCGGGCGACGACGTCCTCCAGCTCGCGGGCGGTGGTCGTCCAGGCGATCGTCACGGCCTGCGACAGCGGGATCATCACGGCGCCCGCGTCCCGGTCGGACAGCTCCAGGGCGCTGGTGAGTCGCTCGTGCTCGGCCTGTTCGAGCAGCCCCTCCTGCTTCGACTCGGCGATGATGGCGGCGAGTTCCTGCGGGGTGTAGGCGGAGGAGAGCTCGTCGCGGGGTTCGACCCGCAGCAACCGCAGCACCCGGTTGGCGAAGGCGTTCAACAGGAGCACGAACGGCGAGGTGGCCCGGGCGAAGGCGATCAGGGGCGGCCCGAACCAGACCAGGGCCCGTTCGGGGCCGGCGATCGACAGGTTCTTCGGCACGATCTCGCCGAGCACCATGTGCAGCGCGGACACGACGATCAGCGCGACGGCGAAGGCGATCGCGTGCCGTGCCGCCCCGGGGACGGCGAGCGCGTGGAGCAGATCCGTCAGCAGCCGCGCGACGGCCGGCTCGGCGACGGCGCCGAGGGCCAGCGAGCACAGCGTGATGCCAAGTTGGGTCGCGGCGAGCAGCGGGGAGAGGTGCTCCAGGGCGCCGATGACCGAGCGGGCCCGCTTGTCGCCCGCCTCGACCATGGGTTCCAGCCGGTCGCGGCGCGCGGAGACGAAGGCGAACTCGGCGCCGACGAAGAACGCGTTGCCGGCTGTCAGCGCGAGCCCGGCGAGCATCGCGAGCAGGGTCACGGTCCGCTCTCCGTCCGGGCCTTCGGCGCCCGCCCGTGCCCGGTCTGTCCGTGCCCGGTCTGCCGCGCCGGCCCGTGCCCGGTCTGACGGGCCTCGGGTGGCCGCGCCGGCGGGTCGGTCAGCCGCACCCGGTCGATGCGGTGCCGATCGACCGCCACGACCGTCAGGGTGACGCCGTCGACCTCCACGTGCTCCCCGACCGCGCCGAGATGACCCAGGCGGGCGAGGACCAGCCCGGCGACCGTCTCATACGGCCCCTCGGGCAGCCGGACGCCGGTGGCCTCGACCGCCTCGTCGGGTCGCAGCAGCCCGGACAGCAGCCAGGATCGCGGCCCGTCGGGTACCACGCCGGGGATGCTCGGCAGGTCGTGCTCGTCCGACACCTCGCCGACCAGCTCCTCGACGAGGTCCTCCAGGGTGACGATCCCGGCGGTCCCGCCGTACTCGTCGATGACGGCGGCGAGCTGCAGCCCGTGCCGGCGCAGCCGGGACAGCAGCGCGTCGCAGCCCAGCGAGGCGGGCACCAGCAGCGGCGGGACCATGATCTCGCGCACGCTCACCGCGGCGCGCCGCGCGGCCGGGATCCGGAAGACGTCCTTGACGTGCACGACCCCGACCACGCCGTCGACGTCGGCGGCCCCATCCCCGCCGGCGCGCTCCGACTCGGCCCGTCCCCGGACCGGGAACCGGGAATGACCGGACTGCTGCGCCACCTGGAGCAGGTCGGCGACGTGCATGTCGGCGTCGGCCCAGGTGGTCCGGACCCGCGGGGTCATCACGTCGGCGGCGTGGCGGTCACCGAAGCGCAGCGATCGCCGCAGCAGCGTCGCCGTCGTGGTCGGCAGGGTGCCCTGGCGGGCGGAGGCCCGCACGATCGAGCCGAGCTCGGCGGGGGAGCGTCCGGCGTGCAGCTCGTCCTGCGGCTGCACCCCCAGAGCGCGCAGGATCGCGCCCGCGACCCCGTTGAGCAGCCTGATGAGCGGACCGCACACCCGGGAGAACCCGACCTGAGGCCAGGAGACGGCCCGGCCCACCCGCAGCGGCTCGCTGATCGCCCAGTTCTTCGGCACCAGCTCGCCGAACACCATCTGGCTCACCGTCGCGGCGAACAGGGCGAGGACCAGCGCGAGCACCGAGCTCGGCGTGTCCGGCAGGCCGACGGCGTGCAACGCCGGATGCAGCAGCGCGGCCAGCGCCGGTTCGGCGAGGTAGCCGACGGCCAGCGAGGTCACCGTGATGCCGAGCTGCGCGCCGGAGAGCTGGAACGACAGCGAGCGCACGGCGGCCGACAGGGCCTGGGATCGCCGATCGCCGGCGCGGGCGGCCTGCTCCGCCTGGTGCGGCTCGACCGCGACGAGGGCGAACTCCGCCGCCACGAACACCGCGTTGGCGGCGATCAGCACCACGACGATCGCGAGGTAGACGATCGCCTGCATCACCCGGCGCCGCCGATCCCGGCGGGCATGGTCACCGTCGCATCACGTCCGTCATCCAGAGAGGGAATCGCGGGCAGGGGCCGCTGGTGCTGCGCTACCCGGCGGCCCGGGCCCGCACACCGGGGCAGGGCCACGGTACGTCCGCGTCTCGCCCGGGCGGCGCCCGGCGGGCGGGTGTCCGGTCTGTGGCGGTTGGCACGCGAGCGGCGAGGCGCGACGAGGTTTCGGGACGCCAAGTGTTGTGACCACACGATTACGCATCCACACTGATCGGTGTGGCACACGTACTTGCGGTTGCGAACCAGAAGGGCGGCGTCGCCAAGACGACCTCCGTGGCCAGCCTCGGCGCCGCGCTGAGCGAGCTGGGGCGCCGCGTCCTGCTGGTGGATCTCGATCCCCAGGCGTGCCTGACCTTCTCCCTCGGCCTGGATCCCGACACCCTCGAGCTGTCCGTGCACGACGTGCTCCTTGGACGGCTCTCCGCGGGCATCGTGATCACCAGGACCTCNGACGGCATGGACCTGCTGCCCGCGACGATCGAGCTGGCCGGATGNGAGGCGGTGCTGCTGTCGCGCACCGGTCGCGAGCACGCGCTGCGGCTCGCCCTCGCCGAGGTGATCGACGCCTACGACTTCGTGCTCGTCGACTGCCCACCGTCGCTGGGCGTGCTGACCATCAACGGGCTCACCGCCGCCGCCGAGGTGATCGTGCCGCTGCAGTGCGAGACGCTGTCGCACCGCGGTGTCGGCCAGCTCCTCGACACGGTGCACGACGTGCAGCGACTGACGAATCCGGGCCTCGGGGTCCGCGGCGTCCTGCCGACCCTGTTCGACGGGCGGACGGCGCACTGCCGGGCCGTGCTCGCCGATGTGTCCGCGCGGTACGACATCGCCGTGCTCACGCCGCCGATCGCCCGCTCCGTGCGGTTCGCCGAGGCGCCGGGCACGGGCCGGTCGATTCTGTCGACGGCGCGGCGATCGAAGGGCGCCGAGGCCTATCGGGCGCATGCCCGGGCCATCGCCGAGGCGGTCGGAGCAGGGCCGCACGACGTCGAGCCCCACGACGTCGACCCCCACAACGTCGACCCGCGCAGCACAGAGCCCCGCAACGCCGAGCCGGTCGGCGCCGAGCCCCTGGAGCCGGTGCCCCTCGAAGCAGCGCCCCTCGAAGCGGTTCGGGGCGGACAGGTGCCGGTCGGGGTCAATGGAGCCCGGGGGTGAGTGGGGGGCCGAGTGACCCGTCACGGTCGCCGCGCGCCCAACAGCGCGCGTCCGCCGGGTTCGACCGGCTGCGCCCGCGCGGTTCCCGACCACCNGTGGCGACGCCGACCCCGTCGGGTCCATCGGTGGGACGGGACGCGCACGGCAAGCGTGCGCTGTACAGCGGGCTGAGGCCGACGACCCCGCCGAACACGAGCCTGCGCGTCGAGTGCTCCCGCTGCGGGCAGACCAGCCTGCTCAGCGCGTGGCAGGCGCTGCGGGTTCTCACCCCCAGCGTCCACCTACCGCTGGTGCGCCCGCGGCACCCCTCGCTGCTGCGTTGCCCGACCTGCCGCCGGATGAGCTGGGTGCGGCTCGGACTGCACCTGCGCCCGGCGGGCTGAACGGCTGCCGCGCTGGGTACCAACGCCGGGCCAGGGGGCCACGCGGGCCGGCGTTGGACGGGATGAGCGGGGGCGGTCCGCCTGGTCAGGCGGACTCGGCCCGCGGAGACTCGTCGTCGAGCGCGCCGATCGAGCTGATCGCGTCGCCGTCGGCCTCCGTCAGGTCGCCGGCCGTACCGGAGCCGCGCCCACGGTTGCCGCGGCGGCGACGGCGGCGACGGACCGGCTCGCCGCCCCCGGCCGGGGACAGCGTCGAGACGACGTGCGCGGTGTCGGCGGTGCCGTCGGAGGCGACGACGTCCAGGTCCAGGTCCAGATCCAGATCCGGCGCCGGGTCGTCCTGCTCGCTGCCGTCGGCGGCGATGGTCAGGCCGGTCGCGGCGGCCGCGGCGCCACCACCGCGGGTGCGGCGACGGGTGCGGGTGCGGGCCGGCACCGGCGGGTTGTCCGCCTGGGGCGCCTCGCGCCCGGAACGCGCCCCGCGGCGCCCACCACGACGGGACTCGCCGAGGTCCTCGAGGTCCTCCGCATCGAGCCCGGCGCGGGTGCGCGCGGCGTGCGGGAGGGTGCCCTTGGCCTCCGGCGGGATGCCGAGCGCCTCGTACAGGTGCGGCGAGGTGGAGTAGGTCTCGAGCGGGCCGTCGAACGGCAGCGCGAGCGCCTTGTTCACCAGCGTCCACCGGGGCAGGTCGTCCCAGTCGACGAACGTGACGGCGACGCCGCTCTCGCCGGCGCGGCCGGTGCGGCCGATCCGGTGCAGGTAGACGTTCTCGTCCTCGGGGCACTGGTAGTTCACGACATGGGTCACGCCGCTGATGTCGATGCCGCGGGCGGCCACGTCGGTCGCGACGAGGACGTCGACCTTGCCGGCCCGGAACGCGCGCAGCGCCTGCTCGCGCTGGCCCTGCCCGAGGTCGCCGTGCACGGCGGCGGCGGCGAAGCCGCGCTTGTCCAGGTCCTCGGCGACCTTGTCGGCGGTGCGGCGGGTGCGCACGAACACCATCGCGAGCCCGCGGCCACCCGCCTGCAGGACGCGGGCGAGCACCTCCATCTTGTCCAGCGCGTGGGCGCGGAAGACGTGCTGGTGCGTGGTCGGCACCGTGCGCGTCTCGTCCGGCTGCTCGGCGCGGACGTGCACCGGCCGCTGCATGAAGCGGCGGGCCAGCGAGATGACCGGGCCGGGCATGGTCGCGGAGAACAGCATGGTCTGCCTGCTGGTCGGCAGCTGCGCCATGATGCGCTCGACGTCGGGCAGGAAGCCCAGGTCGAGCATCTCGTCGGCCTCGTCGAGCACCAGCGTGCGCACGGCGGCGAGGTCGAGCACCCGCTGCCGGGCGAGGTCGAGCAGCCGCCCCGGCGTGCCGACGACGATGTCGACCCCGGCGCGCAGCGCGGTGAGCTGCGGTTCGTAGGCGCGTCCGCCGTAGACGGACAGCACCCGCAGGCCGCGGCCCGCGCCGGCGCGGGTGACGTCGGACGTCACCTGAACGCACAGTTCGCGGGTCGGCACGACGACGAGGGCCTGCGGCCGGCCGTCGGCGCCCTCGCTCGCCGCCAGCACCGTCTGGACGATGGGGATGCCGAAGGCGAGGGTCTTGCCGGTGCCGGTGCGGGCCTGGCCGATGATGTCGTTGCGGGCCAGGGCGAGCGGAAGCGTCAGCTCCTGGATGGGGAAAGCGTGCACAATGCCCGCTTCGGTCAGCGCCTCGACCGTCTCGGAGCGAACCCCGAGGTCGGCGAACGTGGGCGCGGCCGGCGTTGCGGGCGTGTCGGTCAGGGGTTGGGGAGTGGGTAGATCATCCGAGGGTGCTGCGGCTGTGACGGACAGCGGGACGCTCCTGGTCTTCTCTGAGCGGTGTCTACGCTGAACCCGCTCGCGGTGAGCCGCGCGGCGCCCGCGACCCGAAGTCCGTGTGCCCCGGCGCCATAGATGGCTACTCTGGGTGCACAGGTGACGAGGCGACGCCTGCTACGCGACAGCCGAGGTGACATAATGACCTCTGGCTAAGACCTAGCATAGCTGGTGTGCGCGCCGAGTGGGGGCTCCTCGGCCGAGGTTTGCCGACAGCGACGGCGGCAGGTGCCAGAATCGCGGCTGTGACACAGACATCCTTCCCGCCGACCGACGCGCCCGGACCGGACCTGGCCGGCCAGCCGGACCAGGCGACCGTCGACCTGCTGGGCCTGCTGGCCTACGGCGAGCTGACCGCCTTCGAGCGGATGGCCACCGACGCGCGGATGTCCCCCACCCTCGGTGACAAGATTGCCCTTGCGGCCATGGCCGCCGCCGAGTTCTCCCACTTTCAGGCCATCTGCGGGGAACTGGATCGGCTCGGCGTCGACCGGGAGCACGCGATGGCGCCGTTCATCGGGCCGCTGACCGCGTTCCACAACTCGACCGCCCCGGCCGACTGGTTGGAGAGCCTTGTCAAGGCGTACGTGGGCGACAACATCGCGGCCGACTTCTACCGCGAGATCGCCGCGCGCCTGCCCTCGCCGTCGCGAGAACTCGTGTTGAAGGTCCTCGACGACACCGGCCACGCCGCATTCGCGGTCGACCGGGTGCGGGCGGCGATCGAGGCCAACCCGACGGTCGCCGGGCGCCTCGCGCTGTGGGCCCGCCGACTGGTCGGCGAGGCGCTCACCCAGGCGCAGCGGGTGGGCGTCGACCGGGACGCGCTGACCGGCCTGCTGGTCGGGGTCGGCGACCTGGACGCGCTGGCGGCGATCTTCAACCGCATCATGGCCGCGCACGGCCGCCGGATGGCGGCGCTGGGTCTGTCCGCCTGATCGCCGCGCCGCCGCCGCATCGGGCCTGTCTGCCTGTCCGCCTGTCTGCCTGATCGCCCGCCGGGCGTGCCGGGCGGACAGGCCGCACGGCACGCCGAGCTCGCGATCAGTCCTCGATCAGCCGCCGAAACCGACGCGCCGCGGCCCGCCGGCGGCGATCTCCACGTAGGCCAGGGACGCGACCGGAACCACCACCTGCCGACCCTTGTCGTCGGTGAGGCTCAGCACGCCGTTGTCGGTCTTGACCGCCTCTCCCACCAACGCGGCGAGGGCCTCCGCCGACTGGTCGCTCTCCAGCACCAGCTCCCGGCTGACCTGCCGCACGCCGATCTTGACCTCCACCGATGACCTCCGCCTTCGTCGCACCTACCGCCGGCGGACACCCGCCGCCGAGGTTGGATCACCGCCCACACTATGGCTTCCGGGACTTCTCCACCGGGACGGGAACGGCGTGTTCGCTCCCGGCACACCCGGCGCTCACCGGTCGGACCGGCGCTCCTCGTGCGCGGGCCTGGGATCGGGTGCTTCGGTGCGGGGGTACCCGCCGATGCCGCGCCAGGCCAGCTCCACCATCGACTCGATGGCCCGCTCCTTCGCCACGGTGCCACCGCGGACCAGCCACCACCGGGAGGCCGTCTCGGCGAGCCCCACCAGCCCGACGGCGAGCAGGTCGGCCTCGTCCTGGGTCAGCCCGGTGTCGGCGACGATGGTCGCCGCGATGGAACGCACGCACTGGGCGAACGCGGTCTCGATGCGCTGGCGCACCGCGGGCACGCTGCGCAGGTCCGACTCCAGCACGAGCTGGTGGGCGCCCGACGGGTCGTTGACGAAGTCGAAGTAGGCGCGCACCGAGCGCGCGATGCGCGCGTGGTTGTCGGTGGTCGACGCGAGCGCCTCCTGCACGCTCGTGACGAGCTGGGTGGCGTGCTCGTCGAGCAGCGCGAGGTACAGCTCCAGCTTGCCCGGGAAGTGCTGGTAGAGGACCGGCTTGCTGACGCCCGCCCGCTCGGCGATCTCGTCCATCGCGGCGGCGTGGTAGCCCTGGGCGACGAACACCTCGCGCGCGGCTCCGAGGAGCTGAAAGCGGCGGGCGGTGCGAGGGAGCCGGGGAGTCCGCCCCGGGCGCGTGCCGGGCGAGGCTGGCTCGGCGGTCACCGGCGCACCTCCTGGTCGATGTGGTCAACACTACCCGCGGACTCCGACAGGGCGCGGGCACCGGATCGCGATCACCGGACCCCGCCGGCCGGCTCACTGTCGCACAGCGGGCCGGCCGGACGTCCGGGGGTGGCGAACGTCGGGCGGCGGCATCATCCGTAGGCCGAAGGTCGGGGCGGCGTCAGCGGTGGGCCGAAGGTCGGGGCGGCGTCCGCGGTAGGGCGAAGGTGGGGCGGCGTCGGCGGTGGTGGGTCAGCGGTCGTAGTCGTCCTCGTCGGTCTCGACGACGATGCTCTGCTCGACGACGTCGAACTCGTCGGCCTCACTCGGCCGCGCGGGGGGCACCGGCGGGGCGCCCGCCGGTGGGCGCACCTCCCGGGCCTGCTCGGCCGCGTCGGCGTCCGGCGTCTCCAGAGGAAGGCCGGAGGCTGGCAGATCGGTGGGAACTCCCATGGGGACGTCCTCCTGCGCTCGTCGGGGTGGCGGCCCGCCGCGGCGGGTGCCGGATGCGGTCCGGGGCCCGGGCCGGGTCCGGATCGCGGTGTGCCCGGAATCGGGCCGTCTCACGCGGAACCATCCGACCCACCCGGTCGGGCCGATCGCCCGCCGGTGGACGGGTCCGTGCGCAGGGGGGCGAACAGGTCCCCGTGGTCGTCGACCCGCCGCAGCACCTCGTCCGCGGTGAAGACCAGATCCTCGGGGCGCCGGCAGCCGCGCACCTCCGCCCAGGTCACCGGCGTGGAGACGGTGGGGCGTTCCCGCCCGCGCAGCGAGTAGACGCTCACCGTCGTCTTGGCCGGGTTGTTCTGCGACCAGTCGAGCAGCACCCGACCGCCACGCNGATCCTTGCGCATGTTCGCGACGACGAGGTCGGGATGGTCACGTTCCAGCCGGGTGGCCACCGCGCGCATGTCCGCCCGGACCTGCATGGCGGTTCGCCCGTCGGACACCCGTCCGTAGACCTGCAGGCCCTTGGACCCGCTGGTCTTCACGCACAGGGGCTCGGGCAGCACCTCGCGCAGCAGCAGGGCCACCCGGGCGCAGTCGACCACCGTGGCCGGCGCGCCCGGGTCCAGATCGGCGACGACGAGGTCGGGCAGCCCGGTCGAGATCCGCCACATCGGGGTGTGCAGTTCGAGCGCCGCGAGGTTGGCCAGCCACACCAGGGTGGCGCGGTCGGTGGCGACGAGGTAGTCGATCGTCGAGCGGTCCTTCGTGGACCCGGGCGAGGGCAGCCGTGCGGTGGTGGTCCAGTCGGGCCGGTGCGAGGGCGCGTTCTTGGTGAAGAAGCTCGACTCCGCGACGCCGTTCGGGAAGCGGACGACGGTCAGCGGCCGGTCCGCCAGGTGCGGCACGGCGACCTCGCTGATCCGGTGGTAGTAGTCGATGACCTGGGCCTTCGTGAAGCCGGTGGCCGGATAGAGGACCTTGTCCAGGTTGGACAGCCGGAGCTGGCGGCCATCGACCTCGACCGTCGTCTGGTGCGCCGCGTCGCTCATCCCGGCCCCGTTCCCGCCGTGCCCGCCGCTCCCGCCGATGTGCCGGGCACGTCCTCACCCCTTCCGGCCGGTGCCGACGGTGGCAACCCGGCGTCATCCGAGCGGTGTCCCGCTCGCGAACCGCCCTGCCCAGGGTCGCGTCTGCTGATAACTTTGGGCGTTTCCCTCATCTGGNTTACTCGTGGGCGTCCGGTGGGTCACCATGGTGGGTAATCGACGTGAGGGGCGAACATGCGTTCGATCTGGAAGGGTGTGATCTCCTTCGGCCTGGTGTCGATCCCGGTCCGGCTCTACTCCGCGACGCAGGAACGGGATGTCGCATTTCACCAGGTCAGGCGCTCGGATGGGTCCCGCGTGCGGTATCGCCGAGTGGCGGAGGCCGACGGGGACGAGGTCAACTACGCCGACATCGCCAAGGGTTACGAGCTGCCGGACGGCCAGACCGTCGTGCTCACCGACGAGGACTTCGNGAACCTGCCGTTGTCCACCTCCCGGGCGATCGATGTGCTCGAGTTCGTCCCGCTGGAGCAGGTCGACCCGATCTACTTCGCCAAGAGCTACTACATCGAACCGGACCGCACCGGCGCGAAGCCCTACGTCCTGTTGCGCGACGCGCTCGCCGAATCGGGCCGCGTCGCGCTGGTGAAGATAGCTCTGCGNCAGCGCGAGCAGCTCGCGACGCTCCGGGTGCGCGACGGCGTCTTCGTCCTGGAGACGATGATCTGGCCGGACGAGGTGCGCGAGCCGGACTTCCCGTTCCTGGACGAGGACGTCGAGGTGCGTCCGCAGGAGCTGGCGATGGCCGCCTCGCTGATCGACACCCTCGCCGCCGACTTCGACCCCACCCGGTTCACCGACGAGTACCGGGAGGCTCTGCAGTCGGTCATCGACGCCAAGATCGCCGGCCGTGAGGTGGTCAGCCCGCCGGCCAGCCCGGAGCAGGAGCCGGTCGGGGACCTGATGGCCGCGCTGCGCGCGAGCATCGCCGCCGCCCGGCGGGACCACCCCGACGGTGCCGGCGCCGCCGAGCCCGCCGAACCCGTCGCTGCCGCCGAGCCCGCCGACGAGAAGGCCAGCCCACCAGAAGTGAGAGGCACGGCGTCGAAGACCGCCCCAGCCAAGGCCGCGCCTGCCAAGGCCGCGCCTGCCAGAACGACGGCGGCCAAGGCCGCCAGAACGACGGCGGCCAAGTCCGCGCCTGCCAGAACCACGGCGGCCAAGGGCACCGGCGCCAGGGGCACTGCAGCCAAGGACGCGGCCGCCAAAGGCGAGACTGCCCGGGGAGCCGCGAAATCGAAGGCCGCGCCTGCACACACCGCTGCGCCCACCCGACGCTCAGCCTGATCTCACCGGAGCGGTAGCGCTGTCAGCCGAGGTTGCCGGCCCTGCCCCCGACGCCGGTTGNGGTACGTTTTGCCTGGTCCTGGTTCGCAGGCCGTGCGCACCGCACCGCAACCGGCTTCCCGCAGGCCAGAACCGGGGCTGCCGGGGGGCGACCGCGGGGCCGGCCGGGGCCGGCCGCCGCGGGAGGGAGCTAGCGGCGGAAGGCGTCCTTGGCCTTCTCGCCGGCGTCGCGCAGGTCGGCGACGCCGCGTTCGCCCCGGCCCTCGGCCCGCAGGTCCCGGTTGCCGGTGGCCTTCCCGGCCGTCTCCTTGCCCCGTCCTCGCAGCTCGTCCACCTTGTTCCTGACCTTGTCAACGAAGGACACCGCACTCAACTCCCCACGGGGTGTGGTCATCAGGTCATCGTCGGTGTACCCAGCGGGGTCCGGGGAACACGCCGGGGGTGCCAGGCGCTGCACCGACGGGAGTCGTTCCGGGCGAGGTCCGCGAGCCGAAGCGGCAGCGGACGCACGCGGATCGGGCGCGGGATGGCTCATTCCCGACGAGGCCGCGCGCGGGTGTGGCATCGTCGAAGAACGACACCGAACGCGAGGAGCAAGCGTGTCCCTTCCGCCCCTGGTCGACCCCGCCGAGGGCCTGACCGTCGACGAGGTTCGCCGGTACTCCAGGCATCTGATCATCCCGGATGTCGCCATGGACGGCCAGAAGCGGCTGAAGAACGCCAGGGTGCTGGNGGTCGGCGCCGGCGGGCTCGGCTCACCGACCCTGATGTACCTGGCGGCCGCGGGCGTCGGAACGCTCGGCATCGTCGAGTTCGACACCGTCGACGAGTCGAACCTGCAGCGCCAGATCATCCATGGCCAGTCCGACGTCGGCCGGTCGAAGGCCGAATCGGCGCGGGACTCGGTCCTCAACATCAACCCGTACGTCAACGTGGTCCTGCACGAGACCCGGCTGGATACCTCCAACGTGATGGAGATCTTCAGCCAGTACGACCTCATCGTCGACGGGACCGACAACTTCGCCACCCGGTACCTGGTCAACGACGCGGCCGTCCTGCTCGGCAAGCCGTACGTCTGGGGCTCGATCTACCGGTTCGACGGCCAGGCCAGCGTCTTCTGGGCGGACCACGGTCCGTGCTACCGCTGCCTCTACCCGGAGCCCCCGCCCCCCGGGATGGTCCCGTCCTGCGCCGAGGGCGGCGTGCTCGGCGTGCTGTGCGCGTCGATCGCGTCCATCCAGACCACCGAGGCGATCAAGCTGCTGACCGGGATCGGCGACCCGCTGGTCGGCCGGCTGATGGTCTACGACGCCCTCGAGATGACCTACCGGGCGATCAAGGTCCGCAAGGACCCGGAGTGCCCGCTCTGCGGGAAGAACCCGACGATCACCGAGCTGATCGACTACGAGGCGTTCTGNGGCGTCGTCTCCGAGGAGGCCCAGCTCGCGGCCGCCGGTTCGACGATCACCGCGAGCGAGCTCAAGGGCTGGCTGGACGCCGGCGAGCCGATCGAGCTGGTCGACGTGCGCGAGCCGGCGGAGTGGGAGATCGTCCGGATCCCCGGCGCCCGGCTGATCCCGAAGGGCGACCTGCCGGCCCACCTGGCCGAGCTGCCCCAGGACCGGCGGGTGGTCGTCTACTGCAAGTCCGGGGTGCGCTCCGCCGAGGCGCTCGCGACGCTCAAGGGCGCGGGGTTCTCCTCGGCCGTGCACGTCCAGGGCGGCGTGACGGCCTGGGCCACCCAGGTCGACAAGTCCCTGCCGGTCTACTGAGCGTGGGCGGGTCCGTCACCGGCGTGCGCCGGTCCGCGGGGTCGCGGTGAGCCGGCCACGCGGCCGGCGCGACGCGCCGCCGGCGAGCGTGTCCGCCGGGCTCGGCACCCGGATCCGCCTCGGCGGGGCCGAGCCGAGCCCGCACGCGGCCGAGGTGCTCGACGCGGTGGCCCGGATCCCGGCGGGCAAGGTGATGACCTACGGCGACGTCGCCGAGTACGTCGGCGCGGGCACCGGCCGGACCGTCGGTGCGGCGCTGTCCCGCTACGCGGACGACGACCTGCCGTGGCACCGGGTCATCCGGGCGAGCGGCGAGCCGAATCCGGCCGCGCCGGCCGAGGCACTGCGCCGGCTCGCCGTCGACCGCACCCCGCTGTCGGCGAACGGCGAACGAGTAGACCTCGCCGCCGCCCGCTGGGACGGCCGCCCGGCTGCTGATCAACGGGCGGACAGGCCGCCGTCGGCGAGGTAGACGCTGCCGGTGACCAGCGACGCCCGGTCGGAGAGCAGGAACACGGCCACCTCGGCGACCTCCTCGGCGGTGCCGAGCCGCTGGATCGGTGCCAGCAGCGCTGCGCCGCGCTGGCGGCGGCCGTCGACGTGCAGCAGCGGGGTGTCGACGAAGCCGGGCGCGACCGCGTTGACCCGGATCCGCCGCGTCGCGTACTCCAGTGCCGCGGTCCTGGTCAGCCCGATCACGCCGTGCTTGGCGGCGACGTACGGCGCGGACCCGGCGAAGCCGACCGTGCCGAACACCGAGGCCATGTTGACGATCGAGCCGCCGCCGCCGCCGTGCAGCATCGCCGTGATCTCGGCCCGCATGCTGTAGAAGACCCCGGACAGGTTCACGTCGAGCACCCGCTGCCAGTCCTCGGCGGGAGTGGTCCCGACCGGCTCACGCCCGGCCGTGACGCCGGCGTTGTTCACCGCCAGATCGAGCCGCCCGAAGGTGCCGACCGCGGCCTGCACCGCCCGTTCGAGCGCGTCGNGATCGGTGACGTCGGCCTCCAGCGCGATCGCGGCCCCGCCGTCCCGCTCGATCTGCGCCGCCACCTCCTTGACGCCGTCCGGATGGCGATCCGTGACGACAACCTGGGCGCCAGCGCTCGCCAGGCGGTGGGCGCAGGCGGCGCCTATGCCCGATCCCGCCCCGGTCACCAGCGCAACTTTGCCGCTGCATTCGGTCATGGGCCATGACAGTGCCATGTCGCGGCCGGCGCGTGCACGCGACCCCGACCCCGGCGCATCCCCGCGTGGCGCGGCATGGTCGGGAGCCGTCGCGAGGCTGTCGGACCCGCGTGGTGTGCTGTCGGGGTGGTTGCCGCACCTGCCCCCGCCGCGCCCGCCGGCCACCGGCTCGTCCCGACGCCGCTCACGCCGCTGCGCCGGTTCGTCGCCGACCCGGCGCAGCGCCGGGTCATCGAGCACCCGGGGGGCCCGCTGCTGGTGCTCGCCGGCCCGGGCACGGGTAAGACGGCGACCCTGGTCGAGGCGGTCGCCGCCCGGATCGAGGCCGGAGCGGACCCACGGTCGATCCTGGTCCTCACCTTCAGCCGCCGGGCCGCGGGCGAACTGCGGGAGCGGATCACCGCCCGGTTGGGTCCCGGCGGCTCCGCCTCCAGGGGCGGCCCCGGTAGCGGGGGCGGGCCGGGGGCGTGGACCTTTCACGCCTGGTGCCTGGCGCTGCTGCGGGCGCACGATCGGCCGGCGCCCCACGGCGGGTTCCGGCTGCTGTCGGGCCCGGAGCGGGACAGCCGGCTGCGGGAGCTCATCGAGGGCTCGCGCGAGGACGGCCGTCCCGTCTGGCCCCCGCAGCTCGCCCGCGCCCTGGGTACCCGCGGCTTCACCGAGGAGGTGCGGGCGCTGCTGGCGCGGGCCCGCGAGGTCGGCCTGGAGCCCGTGGGCCTGGCCCAGCTGGCCCGGCGCACCGACCGGCCGGACTGGGCCGCCCTCGCCGAGTTCTACGAGATGTACCTCGACGTGTTCGGCTTCGAGGGCGCGCTCGACTACGCCGACCTGGTGCACCGGGCCGTCGTCGTCGCCGAGGGCGCCGAGGCGGGCGAGGCGCTGCGCGCCCGCTATCGCCACGTCTTCGTCGACGAGTACCAGGACACCGACCCCGCTCAGGAGCGGCTGCTGCGCGCGGTCGCCGGCGGCGGGCGCGACCTGGTCGTCTTCGGCGATCCCGACCAGTCCATCTACGCCTTCCGCGGGGCGGAGGTCGCCGGCCTGCTCGACTTCCCGCAGCGTTTCGGCACGCCGGGGCGCGGTGGCGGGGCGCCGATCGTCGCGCTGCGCACCGGCCGACGGATGGCGCCCGCCCCGCTGCTGGCGAGCCGGCACGTGGCCAGGCGAATCCCGGCGGCCGGGCTCCCGGTGGCCGAGATCCGGGCGCACCGCGACCTGATCGGGCGCACCGACCTCGGCGCGGGCCGGGTCCAGGTCCGGACCTACCCGAGTGCCGGGGCGGAGGCGGAGGCCGTCGCCGACCTGCTGCGCCGCGAGCACCTGGAGAACGCCACCCCCTGGCCCGCGATGGCGGTCCTCGTCCGCACCGCGGACCGCATCGCCCGGCTGCGCCGGGTGCTGACCGCCGCGGGCGTGCCGGTCAGCGTCGACGGCGACGACCTGCCCGTCGCGCAGGAACCCGCCGCGGCGCTGCTGCTGCTGGCGTTGCGTTGCGCGGACAACCCCGCCGGCGCGCTCACCGCCGATGCCGCCCGCACCCTGCTCACCTCCCCGCTCGGCGGGGCGGACCCGGCGGGCCTGCGCGAGTTGGGCCGCGCGCTGCGTGCCTTCGATCGCGACGCGGGTGCCGGCGATCGTGACGCGGGTGGCGGCGATCGTGACGCCGGTGCCCGGCAGCCCGCCGCGTCGGCCGAGCTGGTCCGCCAGGCTGTCGCCGATCCGGACCGCTGGCTGGTGCGCGTCGCCGATCCGGTCGCCCGGCCCGCCCGCCGGGTCGGCGACCTGCTCGTCGTGGCCCGCCGGGCGCTGCGGGAGCCGGCCGGCTCGCCCGAGCAGGCGCTGTGGGCGCTGTGGTCGGCCAGCGGATGGCAGCAGGCGCTGGTGGCGGCGTCGGCGGCCGGCGGGGCGGCGGGGCGCGCAGCCGACCGCGACCTCGACGCGGTGGTGGCGCTGTTCGACGCCGTCGCCCGCCTCGCCCAGCGGCGCGGGCCCGGCACCGGCGCCGCGTCGCTGGTCGACGAGCTGGGCCGTCAGCAGATCGCCGCCGACGCCATCGCGCCGGTGGGGGAGGACGCCCGCCGCCGCGGCGTGCGGCTGCTGACCGCGCACCGCGCCAAGGGCCTGGAATGGGACGTCGTCGCCGTCTGCGGGGTGCAGGACGGGATCTGGCCGGACCTGCGGGAGCGGCATTCGCTGCTCGGCGCCGAGCAGCTCGACGCACCCGCCCGCGGCGGCCTGCGCCCGCCGCTGACCCGCCAGGACCTGCTCGCCGACGAGCGCCGGCTGTTCTACGTCGCGCTCACCCGGGCCCGGCGGCGTCTGCTGGTCACCGCCGTCAACAGCCCGGACGACGACGGCAGCCTGCCCAGCCGGCTGCTCGACGAGCTCGGCGTCGCCGTCGAGAACATCTCCGGTCGCCCGGCCCGGCCGCTGACCCTCGTCGGCCTCGTCGCGACGCTGCGCCGGCTGGCGACCGAGCCGACGTCGAGTCCGGCCCTGCGCGCCGCCGCCCGCCGCCGCCTCGCCGCCCTCGCCGCCGCCCGCGACGACGCCCACCGCCCGCTCGTCCCCGCCGCGCACCCGACCACCTGGTGGGGGCTGCTCGACGTGACCGACTCCGACGTGCCGGTCGTCGCGCCGGGCGCGCCGCTGCGGCTGTCCGGCTCGTCGTTGTCGAGCATCGGCACCTGCTCACTGCGGTGGTTCCTGGAGCACGAGGCGCACGCGGTCACCGTCGCCTCGACCGCGCAGGGTTTCGGCAAGGTGGTGCACGCCCTCGCCGACGAGGTGACCACCGGGCGCACCCCGGCGGATCTGGCCGCTCTCGACGCCCGGCTCGACACCGTCTGGCGGCATCTCGACTACGAGGCCCGCTGGCGCAGCGACCAGGAGCGGGCCGCCGCCCGGGAGGCGCTGGCCCGCTTCCTGGCCTGGCACGCCGGCGAGCGCGGGCGCCGGGTCGTCGACGCGGAGGTCCGGTTCACCTGCCGGCTCCACGTCGCGGGCCGGGAGGTGATGCTGCGCGGGTTCATCGACCGGCTGGAGCTCGACGACGCCGGCCGGGTGCATGTCATCGACTTCAAGACCGGCCGCAGCGCGCCCGGCCGCGCCGAGCTCGCCACCCACCCCCAGCTCGGCAGCTACCAGCTCGCCGTGCGGACCGGCGCCCTCGACGCGGCGATCGCCGCGGCCACTCCCGCCGCCGGTCGCCCCGCCGCTGTCGACCCGGCCGCTGTGGATCCGGCTGCTGGCGACCCGGCTGCTGGCGGTCCCGCCGTGGCGACTTCCGCGGTGCCCGGCGGCGCCGAGCTCGTCCAGCTTCGCCGCGATGCCGGTGGCGCCGGCGCCGGGCCCCGCCTGCCCGGCGAGGCACCCGGCCCGCCCGAGGTCCAGGCGCAGGAGGCCCTGCCCGCCGAGGGACCCACCTGGATGGACGATGTCCTCGGCGAGGCGGTGCGCACCATCGACGCGGAGGCGTTCCGGCCGACGCCGGGCGAGCACTGCACGATGTGCACGTTCCAGATGAGCTGCCCCGCCCGCCCCGAGGGACGGCAGGTGATCGAGTGAACGCGGCCGGATCCGGTCATCCTCGTCCGCCGGCTGGCCGGGGCCACCTGGGCGCCGGCGGGTCGGCGTCCCGCCAGCCGTTCCTGCCCGGGTTCGGCGGCGATCCGAGCGGCGACGCCGACGGCGCGTCCGCCGGTCCGCGGCTCGACCCGGAGGACCTGCGCGACCTGCTCGAGGTCCCCTACACCGACGAGCAGATCGCCGCCGCGACCGCCCCGTTGGAACCGGGGGTGATCGTCGCCGGCGCCGGCTCCGGGAAGACCTCGGTGATGGCGGCCCGGGTGGTCTGGCTCGTCGCGACCCGTCAGGTGCGCGCGGAGCAGGTGCTCGGGCTGACCTTCACCACGAAGGCGGCCGGGGAGCTGGCCGGCCGGGTGCGCCTCGCGCTGCGCAAGGCGGGGGCCGCCGATGCCGGCGGCTGGCCGGGCGCGCCCGGATCGGCCGCGGATGCCGAGGTGGACGGCGAACCCACCGTCGCCACCTACCACGCCTTCGCCGGGCGGCTCGTCGTCGACAACGCGCTGCGCCTCGGCCTGGAACCGGACGTCCAGCTGCTGTCCGGGGCGGCGCGCTACCAGCTCGCCGCGCGGGTCGCCCGCGCCTACGACGGCCCGGTGCAGGCGCTGACCCGCTCGCTGGGGGCCGTCGTCGGCGAGCTGGTCGCGCTCGACGCGGAGATGAGCGAGCACCTCGTCGACCCGGCGACGCTCGTCGCCTTCGACACCGCCTTCGGCGAGGAGGTACTGGCTGCCCTGGCCGCCGCCGGAGATCGGCGGGGCACGAAGGGTGTGCAGGAGCGGCTGCGCCGGTTCGCGGCCGCCGCCCGAGGGCGCTCGGAGCTCGCCGCGCTCGTCGCCGACTACCGCGCCGCCCGCCGCGAGCGGGACGTGCTCGACTTCGGCGACCAGGTCACCTACGCGGCCCGTCTCGCCGAGACGATGCCGGAGGTCGGCCGCGCCGAGCGGGCCCGGGCCGCCGTCGTCCTGCTCGACGAGTACCAGGACACCTCGGTCGCCCAGCGCCGCATGCTCACCGGCCTGTTCGGCGGCGGCCACCCGGTCACCGCCGTCGGCGACCCGTGTCAGGCGATCTACGGCTGGCGTGGGGCGTCGGTGGCGAACCTCGACCACTTCCCGACCCACTTCGCGCGCGCCGACGGTCGCCCGGCCGACGTCTACGAGCTGTCGGTGAACCAGCGCAGCGGTGGCCGGCTGCTCGATCTCGCCAACGCCGTGGCGGCCCAGCTGCGCGCGCGCCACCGGGTCGTCGAGCTGCGCCCACGGGCCGACGTCGCCGACCGCGGCGAGACGGTCGTGGCCCTGCACGCGAGCTGGGCCGACGAGGTGGCCTGGATCGCCGACCGGCTGCGCGCGGTGGTCGACGCGGGCACCGACCCCGGCGACATCGCCGTCCTCGTCCGGGCCCGCGGGGACATCCCGCCGCTGCTGACCGCGTTGCAGGCGGTCGGGCTGCCGGTCGAGGTCGTCGGGCTGACCGGCCTGCTCACCGTGCCGGAGGTCGCCGAGATCGTCGCGGTGTTGGAGGTCCTCGACGCGCCGACGGCGAACGCCGCGCTCGTCCGCCTGCTCACCGGCCCGCGGGTGCGCCTGGGCGCCCGCGACCTCGCCGCGCTGGGCCGCCACGCCCGCGAGGTCGTCCGCAGCCCCCCGCCCGTCGCCGACGCGGAGCCCGACCTGCCGGGGCGTGCGGATCCGCTTGCCGCGGCGGTGGCCGACGTCGACCCGGCGGACGTCGTCGCCCTCTCCGACGTCCTCGACGACCCCGGCCCCGAGATGTCCGCCGAGGGCCGACTGCGGGTGCGACGGCTCGCCGCCGAGATCGCCGAGCTGCGCGCCCATATCGGCGAGGGCCTGCTCGACCTGCTGCACCGCGTCGTCGCCACGATCGGGCTGGACGTCGAGCTCACCGCCACCGAGGCGGCCGTGCGCGCCCGCCGCCAGGAGAACGTCGCGGCCTTCCTCGACGTCGCCGCCGACTTCACCGACCCGGACGGGACGACCTCCCTGCACGCTTTCCTCGGCTTCCTGCGCGCCGCCCGGGAGCACGAGCGGGGCCTCGACGTCAGCGGCCCCTCCGGGGCGGACGCGATCGCCCTGATGACGATGCACCGCTCCAAGGGGCTGGAATGGGAGGTCGTGGCCGTGCCGAACCTCAGCGAGCGGGTCTTCCCCGACGTCACCGTCCGGGACCAGTGGACGACCTCGCCCGGCGTGCTGCCGGTGCCGCTGCGCGGCGACGCCGCGGACCTGCCCGCCTTCGAGGTCTCCGACCAGAAGGCGGACCTCGACGCGTTCGCGGCCGAGGTCCGCGCCTACGCCGAGCGGGAGGAGCGCCGGCTCGCCTACGTCGCGGTGACCCGGGCGAAGTCGCTGCTGTTCGCCAGCGGGCACTGGTGGGGGCCGGCGCAGAAGCGCCCGCGAGGCGCGTCGGTCTTCCTGACGGAACTCGCCGAGCACGCCCGCGGCGGCGGCGGACGGGTCGACCTCTGGGCCCCGCGGCCCGCGGAGAAGTCGAATCCGGCGCTGGCCACCCCCCGCCGTTTCGCCTGGCCGATCCCCTACGAACCCGAGCCGTACGCCCGCCGGGTCGAGGCGGCCCGCGACGTCCTCGCCCGACTCGAAGCGGCGCTCACCCCGCCCCCGCTCGGCGCCGACGTCCCGCCGTCCCCCACCGCTCCACCGCCCCCGACGCCATCGCCATCGCCATCGACATCGGGCACGCCGACGCCACCGACCTCGACATCGACATCGCCACCGGGCACGCCGACGCCACCGGGCACGCCGACGCCACCGGGCACGCCGACGCCACCGACAACGTCGACATCGCCGACGCCACACGCCACGCCGACGCCCTCTCGCGAGGGTGCGTCGGCGGTTCTGGGCGGCGGTGACCCGTCGGGGCTGACCGTGGCCGAGCGGGCGCTGCTGGCCGAGCTCGACCGCGAGGCGGAGCTGCTTGTCGTCGAGGAGCGGGCCGCCCGCGTCCCGCAGCTCGACGTGCCGATGCCGGCGAACCTGACCGCGTCCGAGATCGTCCGGCTGCAGGCCGATCCGGCGGCGTTCGCCCGCGAGCTCGTCCGCCCGCTGCCGCGTCAGCCGGTCGCGGCGGCCCGCCGCGGCAGCCGCTTCCACGCCTGGGTGGAGGAACTGTTCGACCATCGGGCGCTGATCGACGCCGAGGACCTGCCCGGCGCCCAGGACGCCGAGCTCACCGACGACGACCTGCGCTCGTTGCAGGAGGCGTTCCTGCGGACCCCGTACGGATCGCGCCGGCCCGCCGCGATCGAGGAGGCCTTCGAGCTCCCCCTCGCCGGGCGGATCGTGCGCGGCCGCATCGACGCCGTCTACGACCTCGGTGGCGGCCGGTGGGAGGTGATCGACTGGAAGACCGGCCAGTCGTCCGCGGACGAGCTCCAGCTCGCCGTGTACCGGCTGGCCTGGGCCCGGTTGCGCGGCGTCGACCCGAGCGCCGTCGACGCCGCCTTCCTCTACGTCCGCACCGGGGCCGTCGTCCGCCCGCCCCTGGTGACCGAGGACGAACTCGCCGCGCTGCTCGCCGCCCCCGACCACCCGCCAGCCCCGGAAACACGCGCACAGCCCCCGCCAGCTGCCCGCGCCGCAGACTGACACCGCCGCGCCCCGAAGCTCGGCCTGTTGCGGTGCGCGTTCTGCACGGTTCTGACAGGCAGACCGGGCAGAACGCACCGCAGTCGCCCGCCGCCGCCCGCCGTCAGGTCACGGCCGGGACGACGTCGGCCACCACGCACGTGACGTTGTCCGCGCCACCGGAGCCGTTCGCGAGGGCGACGAGCGCGCGGACCGCCTGTTCCGGTTCGGTCGTCGTCACCAGTACCCGGTGCAGCTCCGCCGCCGGCACCGCGCCGGACAGCCCGTCGGAGCACAGCAGGTAGCGGTCGCCCCGGCGCACCTCGCGCAGCCCGATGTCGGGAAAGGTCGCCGCGCCGCCGTCCAGCGCGCGCAGCAGGAGCAGCCGCTGCGGGTGGGTCGCCGCCTCCTCCGGGCGAAGGCGCCCGTCCTCGACCATCGATCGGACGAACGTGTGGTCGTGGGTGATCTGCCGCAGCTCGCCGCCGCGCAGCAGGTAGGCCCGCGAATCGCCGATGTGGACGAGCGCCAGGGCGGAGCCGGTCCACAGCAGGGCGGTCAGCGTCGTGCCGACCGCCCGCGATGCGCCGGCAGGGTCGACCTCGGCGCCGGCGCCGGGATCGGGATCGAGGTCGACAAGGTCCCGGACGGCCCGGTTCGCCCGCGCGACCGCGTCGGCGAGGAACGCGGCTACCTCGCGGGCCGTGGCGGGCCCGTCGAGTTCGCGGATCCGCCGGATGCGCGCGAGCGGCATCCCCAGCCGGCGCAGCCAGGCCACCAGCCGGGCCTCTTCGAGCTGCTCCGGCGCGTAGCGGCGGTAGCCCGTCAGCGGGTCGACCTGCCGCGGACGGAGCAACCCGAGCTCGTCGTAGAGCCGAAGCGCCTTCGGGGACAGCCGGCTCAACCGGGCGAACTCCCCGATCGTCAGCAGCGCCATCGCCATCGCCACCGCCTCCTCGGCCCGGGGCCTTCTTCGGCCCAGGGCCTTCCTCGTGCCAGNCACGGCGCCCGGCTGCGGCCATGCTTCGGCCTGCCCATGGGGCAAGGTCAACCGCCGGCGCGCTCGGGCGGGTCGGCCCGGTCAGATCGGCTGGTTGGCCAGATCGACGAGCAGGGCCCGGTGGTCGGAGATCTCGGACCGCTGNCACAGGACGGCGGTGACGTCGCCCACCGGCCCGCGGGCCAGCACGTGATCGAGCTGGACGCGGGGAGCGTGCGCGGGATAGGTCGGGGTGACCGCCAGCCGTCGCCAGCGGGTCAGTGCCGCCGGCAGGCGGCCCGGCAGGTTGAGGTCCCCGAGCACGATCAGCGGACCGTCGACGTCGGCGAGGCGACGGGACAGCCGCAGCAACTGCAGNGCGTTCCACCCGGGGACGAACGACAGGTGCGTCGTGACGACGGTGAGCGGCCCGCCGGGCGTGTCGATCCGGGCGGCGACCGCGACCCGCGGCTCGTCGTCCAGCAGGATCAGGCGTCCCGGTCCGTTCGGGCCACCCGGAATCGCGATGGGGGAGCGGACCGGGGCCCGGCCGAGGTCGATCACCCGCCACTCGCGGACCGGCAGCAGGCTGATCAGCGCGATGCCGTACGCCGGCTCACCGGGCCTGCGGGCGCCCTCGGCAGGCCGCCAGCCGGCCCCCGGCGTGCCGAACACGGTCGGGACGAACCGCCAGTTCCCGTCGGCGGCCCCGAGCGCCGCCGCGGCCTCGGCAGCCAGATCGACTCCGCCGGATCGTGGCTGGTCGAGATCGACCTCCTGCAGGCCGAGCACATCCGCGCCCAGCCCGGCGACGGCGGCGGCGAAACGATGCGGCTCGACCCGCCCGTCGGCGAGGGACAGGCCGTGCATCACGTTGAAGGAGCCCAGCCGCACGCCTGGACCGTACCGGATCGGACGGTCCCGGACTCCTCGGCGACGCAGGGGCGCCGGGCCTCGCTGCCGGCTGCGCGTTGCCCGGGTGTCAGCGCCTGGTCGCGGCGCCCGCCGTCGGGTCAGACCCGCTGGCCGCGGCCACACCGCCCGAACTGGCCACACCGCCCGCACCGAGCGCGCCACTCGGGCCGAGCGCCGGTTCGGCGCGGGGAGCGGTGGCGCCGGCGCGCAGCACCAGCTCGAGGTCGAAGCGGACGTCGGGATCCTCCAGGCACGGCCCGAACAGCTCGCGGAGCTGGTTGACCCGGTACCGGACGGTCTGCGGGTGGATGTGCAGCCGTTCGGCGATCAGGCCGCGCTGCCCCCGCAGCGACAGCCAGTGCAGCAGGGTCTCGGCCAGCCGTTCGCGGGTGCGACTCGGCAGGCCGTCGAGGGGAGCGAGCAGCCGGGTCGCCAGATCCGTCACGAGACCCGGGTCGCGGGCGAGCACCAGCGCGCTGAGGTGCTCGTCGGTGAACAGCGGGTCGGCGGCGCCCGCGGCGGCGAGCCGGCCGGCGCTGCGCGCGTCGCGGGCGAACCGGGCCCGGGCGGCGCTCGCCTTGGCCTGGCCCCAGGGCACCGCCGGTCCCACCACCGCGGCGAGGCCCGCCAGCCGCTTCGCCAGCGCCGCCCGCGCCGGGCCGCGTTCCGCCGAGCCCACGAACAGCCAGGTGTCCTGGCCCTGCACGGCCCGCGGGCAGTCCGCTGGCAGCATGAACGGCTCGAAGCGGCCGGGCGCTGCCGGCGCGGACTCGGCGAGGCCGAACCCACCCGGGCCGACGCCACCCGGGCCAGATCCACCAGGAACGGATCCGCCGATGACGAGCCCGCCCGGCACGGATCCGCCGGGGACGAGCCCGCCCGGCACGGATCCGCCAGGGACGGGCGCGCCCGGAACGGATCCGCCCGCGACGAGTCCGCTCGGGGCGGATCCGGCCGGGACGAACTCCGCCGGGACGGGACCCGTCAGGAGGAGCCCCGCGGGGACGGACGCGGCCGATTCGCGTCCGGCCGCCGGCTGCGGATCGGGCCGGGCCGGGATGAGGACCGCGGCGAGCCGGCGGGGCAGCCGCACGCTGGCCGCGTCGGCGACCTGGGCGACGGCGTCCGCGGGGGCGCCGGTGAGCAGCATCTCGCCGATGCGGTCGAGCAGGCGCTCCCGCTCGCCGCCCGCCGCGAACTGCTCGGCGGCGTAGCCCTCGGCGGAGGCCGCGGAGATCCCGTCGATGTAGGCGAACATCATCTCGGCCAGGGAGACCAGGCCCGCGGCGTCGACGCCGCCGTGGCGCACCGCGGCCTCCCCGAAGCGCCGCCAGGACACGCGGGCGCCGACCCGGTAGGCGCTGAGAAGGTTGTCCAGCGACCGGCCGGAGTGGACCTCGCCGCGGCCGAGCCGGACGTACACCTCACGGCTGGCGGCAAGATCCGGTGCGCAGTGGGGGCCGGCCTCGACCACGGTGAGGAAGCGGTGCAGGGCCTCGGCGACCCCGCGGCGCACCCCGCGGCCGAACCGGCCCTCCAACGGGCGGGCGTAGGCGGGCACCTCGCGGGCGATCGCCGCGATGATCTCCTCGCCCAGCGAGTCAACTTCCACGGCGAGGCTCTCGGGTAGACCGGCCGGAAACTGTCCCATGGGGACAGTTTGCCGATTGGTGGTCGCCATTTCCCGCACCTCGTCACCCGAGCCGGGTCGCTCGTGGTCGTCGATCGTCCCCAGCCGGCAGAATCGGCCCGTGAACGCTCTGACCGGCATCATCAGCGCTCTGATTACTGGCGTGATCATAGGGTTGCTGGGACGGGCCCTCGTTCCCCGGTCCCGGCGAGCCCCCATCGGCTGCGTGATGACCATCCTGCTGGGTCTGCTCGGCGCGGCCCTCGGGCTGGTGGTCGCCGCGGNGATCGACGCAGGCGCCCCCGTGACCCTACTTCTGCAGGTCGCGATCGCCGCCACGCTGGTCTTTCTGGTCTCCGCGGCTGGCGCGCCCGGCCGGGCGACGGGCTCCGCAGTGNGGCGCCGCGGCGCCCCGGGCCGCGAGCGGGGGGCCGCGCGCTCGGGCGGTCGGCGCCGCGCGCGCGATCGTCGGGGTGCGGCGCGAGGATGGTGAGCGCAGGGTCGCGGGCGTACCGGTCGGCGCCCGGCGCGGCTGTGTGGTGATTCCGGGCCGCGGGCCGGGTGCCCGGATGCGGGCGTCCATGGGTGGGACCGCCCGGCACCCGCGGCGTACCCCGGGCCGGCGAGGGCTCGGACGACTGCGTCACACCGCAGCAGGCGCCCCGCAACGCCGCGTCGGACGGCGCAGGACCGGCCGGCGGCCTTCTTCGCCACCGGGCCGGGCCGACGGGCAGTAGCGTTGGCGACTGTGTCCTCGCCTAGAGAACCCGGTCCGGTCGGCACCGCCGCGGTGAGGTCGGCCCTGCCGGCATCCTCCTATCCGATCGAGCGGACCCGGCTCGACAACGGCCTGCGGGTCCTGCTCGCTCCCGACCGCACGGCTCCGGTGGTGGCCGTCTCCGTGCACTACGACGTGGGCTTCCGGTCCGAGCCCGAAGGCCGCACCGGTTTCGCCCACCTGTTCGAGCACCTGATGTTCCAGGGCAGCGCGAACGTGGGGAAGGCGGAACATCCCAAGCACGTCCAGGCCGCCGGTGGAATCTTCAACGGCTCCACGCACCCCGACTACACGGACTATTTCGAGCTGCTGCCGGCCGGCGCNCTCGAACTGGCCCTGTTCCTCGAGGCGGACCGGATGCGGGCGCCCAAGATCACCCGGCAGAACCTCGACAACCAGATCGCCGTGGTGCAGGAGGAGATCCGGGTCAACGTCCTCAACCGGCCGTACGGCGGATTTCCCTGGATNAAACTGCCGCCGGTGGCG
Organism: Frankia sp. AvcI1; assembly: GCF_001420875.1. Classification (NCBI taxonomy): domain Bacteria; kingdom Bacillati; phylum Actinomycetota; class Actinomycetes; order Frankiales; family Frankiaceae; genus Frankia; species Frankia sp. AvcI1. The sequence continues at coordinate 51,148 of NZ_LJFZ01000009.1, forward strand.
TTCGACACCTTTCCCAACGCGCACAACGGCTACGGGGATTTCTCGGAGTTGGCGGCGGCCGGCCTCGACGACGCGGAGGACTTCTTCGACAAGTACTACGCGCCCGGTAACGCCGTGCTCACCATCGTCGGCGACTTCGACTCCGACGAGGCGCTGACCTTCGTCCACCGGTACTTCGGCGACATCCCCGCCCGCGCGGTGCCGCCGCGGGCGAGTTTCGCGGAGCCGGTGCCCGCGGCGGAGCGCCGGGCGGTCCTCACCGATCCGCTCGCCCCCCGCGCGGCGCTCGCGGTCGGCTACCGCGTCCCCGACCCGATCGCCGACCTGCCCGCCTACCTCGCCTACTACCTGCTGACCGAGGTGCTCAGCGACGGCGACGCCAGCCGCCTGGAGCGCCGCCTGGTCCAGAAGGACCGCTCGGTCATCGGGGTCAGCACCTACCTGGGCGCGTTCGGCAACCCGTTCGACCAGCGCGACCCGCTGCTGCTCACCCTGGAGGCCCGCCAGTCCGAGGAGTCCAGCGCCGACGCGGTCCTCGCGGCCGTCGACGAGGAGCTCGCCCGGCTCGCGGGGGACGGCCTGGACGCCGGTGAGCTGGAGCGGGTGCAGGCCCGGGTGGCCTCCTCGCTGCTGCGGGAGGCCGACGACGCCCTCGGCCGCGGGCTGGCCATGGCCGTGCACGAGCTGCACCACGGCCGACCCGAGCTGGTGAACGAACTGCCGGCGGAGCTGTCGGCCGTCACCGGCGAGGCGGTCGCCGCCGCCGCCGGTTCCCTGCTCGACCAGGGCCGTTCGGTGCTGGAGCTGCATGCCGGCGCCGCCTCATGATCGAGAGTGCTGTGACCTCGACCTCGACGAACTCCGCGCGCTCGACTCCGCCGGCGGCCACCGCCACCCCGGCCACCGCCACCGCGGCTGCCCCGGCGGGCGTGATCCCCGCCGTCCGGCCGACCGAGCCGGCGGCGCTGCCAGCCGTCACCGACCGCACCCTCCCCAACGGCCTGCGGGTGCTGGTGGTGCAGCGGGGCAGCGTGCCGATCGTCGAGGTGCGGCTGCGCATCCCCTTCGCCGGGCTCGGGCCCGTGTACCAGGCCCGCGCCGAGGTGCTGGCGGAGACCCTGTTCACCGGATCCCGGCGGCTCGACCGGGTGGGGCTCGCCACGGAGGTGCAGCGCCTCGGTGGCTCGCTGTCGACGGGAGTCGACAGCGACCGGCTCTCCATCGGCGGCTCCGCGCTCGCGGCGAACCTCGAACCATTGCTGGAGATCCTGGCCGACGTGCTGCTCGGCGCCACCTATCCCGACGACGAGGTCGCCGGCGAGCGCGAGCGGATCGTCGAGGACACCGCGGTCGCCCGTAGCCAGCCCGCCGTGATCGCCCGCGAGGCCCTGCTCGAGCGGCTGTTCGGCGACCACCCCTACGCCACCGCCATCCCCGACCCGGACGTGGTCGGGCAGGTCGGCCCGGCGGAGGTGCGCGGCCTGCACGCTGAGCGCGTCTCGCCGGCCGGGGCCATCCTCACCCTCGTCGGCGACGTGTCGCCCGAACGGGCGCTGGCGGCGGTCTCCACGGCGCTCGGGGACTGGTCGGGGCAGCCCGCGGCGAGCGCGCCGCCCCTGCCCGCGCTGCGTACGGGCCCGATCGTCATCGTGGACCGCCCCGGCGCCGTGCAGACGAACATCCGCCTCGGCGGGGCGGCCCTGGACCGGTCCGCTCCCGGCTACCCGGCGCAGCGGCTGGCCAGTACGATCTTCGGCGGGTACTTCAGCTCCCGCCTGGTCAACAACATCCGCGAGGACAAGGGCTACACGTACTCGCCGCGCAGCTCGATCGACCACTACCAGGTCGGCTCGCGCTTCACCGTGGCCGCGGACGTCGCCACCGACGTGACCGGCCCGGCCCTGCTGGAGATCCTCTACGAGCTCGGGCGACTGGCGGTACTCCCGCCGACCCAGGACGAGCTCGACGCGGCCCGCCAGTACGCCGTCGGCACGCTCGCCATCGGCAGCGCCACCGCCGCGGGGCTCGCCTCGACGCTGTCCGCGCTGGCCGGCGTCGGCGTCGGCGTGGAGTACCTGCGCGACCACCCGCGCGCGCTGGCCGAGGTGACGACCGCCGACGTCCAGGCCGTCGCGGCCGACCTGCTGGCGCCCACCGGGCTGATCACGGTCCTCGTCGGCGACAAATCCAAGATCGTCCGGGCGGTGGGGGCCCTCGGACTGATCGAGTCCTGACGCCACCCGCCGGGGTGTGACCCGGGCTCCGGCCGAGATCCACGGAGGAACCCGCGGCCCGGAACGACCCCCTTCGCCCGCCAGGACCANGTCGCCTCGCCCCGCTGGCACCGTTCGGGCTCGGCGGGCCGAGCGCAGGAGGTCGTCCGCGCCTTCGGTGTCGGAAACCGCCGACAACCTCCTGCATGCGCTCCAGCCCCGGCCGAGCGGTGCCGCCTGGTCAGTGCAGGCCGGTCAGGACCGGCGGGTCGGGGCCAGCGGGTTAAGGCCAGCGGGTCAGTGCCGGCCGGAGGTGGACCGCGGTGGTGCCGGGCGGGGCGCGCCACCCGGTCCCGGGCCGGGCCCCGGCGTCGCGCCGGAGGGACCGCCGCCGGCCGGGCCGCCCCGGCCACCGAGCTCCCCCGGGAGAACCGCTCGGGGGTCCCCGACCGAATCCACGACCTGTCGGGCCAGGTCATGGACGCGACGGCCCATCCCTCGCGCCGTGCGGCGCAACCGCTCGAACGCCTCCCGCGGCCGGATCTGATGGCGTTCCGCCANCACACCGATGGCCTGTTCGACGATCACCCGGGACGCCAGGGCGTGCTCGAGCTGGACGACGGACAGCCGCAGCTGCTCGATCTCGCCAAGGTCACGTTCTGCCCGGCGCGGGCGGCCGGGCGGTGCGAGGTCCTCGGCCAGCAGGTCGGCGAGAACCATCGCGGAGAGAAGGTCACCGACCGGGCGGATCTCCGCTCCCGGACCTTCCACGACCCAGCCGGCGGGCGTCCGCCGCAGCCGCATGTCCGCGGTGGAACGTCGCGAGACGGCCGGAGCCGGCCTGGCTGCGCCGGTCACCTGGGCGCCGGTCCCCGCCGGGCCGGTGCCGGTCGCGGGCGGCGGTGTCGGTCGCGGCGGCCCGGCCCGGCCGGGTGGTCCGGGGCGAACCGCCCGCGCGAGGGCCTGGGGCGTCGGCACCCGGCCCGGTGGCCGCGGGGGAGTCGGGGGGGCCGCAGCCGGCTCCGCCCTTTCCCCGATGCCCGGCGTGGCGCTCCTGGGCGGCCGGGACGGGCCGGCCGGCGGCGGGGACTCCGCGGCAGCACCGTGTGCCACCGGCCCGCTCGCCGGCCTCTCGCCGCCCGCCGGCCGCTCATCGCGGGTCGGTCCCCCGTTGCCTGGTGACGCCTCGCCGCCTCGCGACCCTTCGTCGCTGCTGCGTGGCGTGTCCGTGCTCGGGGAGGTGTCAGAGTCGGGTGACGCGTCACCGTGCCGTGAGTCACCCCCGCCCGGGATGGGGGCGGCGCCCGGCGACAGGGCCGCGGGAGTCGATCGCTGCTCGCCGCCCGGCGTCGGGCCGGGCTGGGCCGGCGTCTCCTCCCGAGTCGCGGTCTGCTCCCGTGCCGCACGTGCCGCCGGGGCCGGGCGCTCCTCGTCCGTTGCGCCGACCGCGCCACCCTCGCCGACCGCGCCACCCTCGCCGACCGCGCCACCCTCGCCGACCGCGCCACCCCCGCCCACCGAGGCCTGACCGGCCGAGCCGCCGGCCTCCCGTGAACGATCGCCGGGCCGCGGGCCGTTGGGCGAGACGGCCGGCGGGGGCGGCGCGGGGATGTCGCCCGTGGCCGCGAGGGCGTCCGCGATGGCCCGGACCAGGGCCAGCGTGTCGGCGGACACGCTCACCTCACCGTGGTCCAGGCCGACGAGGAAGCCGAGTAGTCGGCCGTCCGTGGGGATCACCGGCATCGCGAGATAGCTGTGCACCCCCAGTTGGCGATGCTCGGCCGTGTCGGCCGCGGGATGCCCCGGACCGACTCCGGCCGCCGCCGCGGGCGCACCGTCGATCATGCGGGCGATGACGCTGTCCGCCCGGGGATAGTGGGTTCCCTCGCCGAGATCGGCGAAGGTTCCGGTCACACGGAGATAGCTCGCAGTCGTCGCAGATACCACGACGAAACAGGCTGTCTCCATCCGGTCCAGGGCGCGAACGGCCCGCAGCGCGGCATCGACGGTGCTCCACGCCTGTTCTGAAGGTGCTGACGACACAGGCCGAACTCTCCCACAAACTTCACGGGCAGTGACGGACACCGTCCCACGAGNCGGCCGCGTGTGCGGTGGGAAGGTAAGAACTCCCGGGATGTCGTTGCTCTACGTATCCGTTATGCGGCAGAAGTGACCTTCTCGGTGACCTGGCGGACGCTCGGGTTCGTCATCACAGTGCCATCGGGAAAGAGCACGGTCGGTACGGTCGCGTTCCCGTTGTTCGCATCGCGGACAAGTTGCTCTGCTGTCGGGTCGTTCTCGATATCAACGGTCTTGTANTCCAGCCCGGCGCGGTCGAGTTGGCTCTTCAGCCGAACGCAGTAGCCGCACCAGGAAGTCGTGTAGATCGTGAGCACGAAAGGGCCTCCAAGCCACTGGGACGCAACGGTTGGTTCAACAGCGTCGTGCCTGCGACGCTTCCCGGCACGGGTGGGGACTACCGTGTCGGGGGATGTCCGGATCGCCTGCCCCCGCCGCGCGGGCCGCCTCCACCGGGGCCTCCCCGGCGTCACCGGCCGCCGCGGACCTGCTCGCCGGGCTCGATCCCGAGCAGCGGGCCGCGGCCGACGCCCCCCTGGGACCGGTCTGCATCCTCGCCGGTGCCGGTACGGGCAAGACACGCACCATCACGCACAGAATCGCCCACATGGTCGTGGACCGGGGGGTTGGCTCCGGTCAGATCCTCGCCGTGAGCTTCACGACCAGGGCGGCGGGGGAGTTGCGCGGCCGGCTGCGGGCCATGGGTGTCCCCGGCGTGCAGGCGCGTACGTTCCATTCGGCGGCGCTGCGGCAGTTGCAGCACTTCTGGCCGGCCGTGGCCGGCGGACCGCTGCCCCGGCCCGAGTCCAGCAAGATCCCCAACATGGCGCGCGCCGCGGGGCGCCTGCGGCTGAGCCCGGACCGCGCCGAGCTGCGGGACCTGACCGCCGAGGTCGAGTGGGCCAAGGCCAGCCTCGTCGCGCCCGCCGACTACGCCCGGATGGCGGCGGCCGGCGGCCGGGAGACCGCCACCCCGGCGCCGACCGTCGCCCGGCTCTACGCCGCGTACGAGGAGGTCAAGCGGGAGGCCGGCGTCGTCGACATGGAGGATCTGCTGCTGCTCACCGCGGCCATGATCGAGGAACACGACTGGGTCGCCACCGAGGTCCGGTCCCGCTACCGCCACCTCGTCGTCGACGAGTACCAGGACGTCAACGCGTTGCAGCAGCGCGTGCTCGAGGCCTGGCTCGGCGATCGCGACAGCCTCTGCGTCGTCGGTGACCCGCACCAGACCATCTACTCGTTCGCCGGCGCCTCGCCCCGCTACCTGCTCGACTTCCCGCGCCGCCATCCGGACGCGGCGGTCGTCCGACTCGTGCGCGACTACCGGTCGACCCCGCAGGTCGTCGGGCTGGCGAACCGGCTCGTCCAGGCCGCGCCCGGCACGAGGCTCGTCGCCGCGGCGCCCGACGGCCCGCCGCCGGTCTGGCTGGAGTGCGACAGCGAGGCGGACGAGGCCGCCGCCGTCGCCAGTCGCATCCGCACGCTGATCGCCCGCGGGACGCCGGCCAGCCGCATCGCCGTGCTGTACCGGATCAACGCCCAGTCCGAGGCCTACGAGGCCGCGATCGGCGCGGCGGGCATCGCCTACCTCGTCCGCGGCGGCGAGAAGTTCTTCGCCCGGACCGAGGTGGTCGCGGCGCTGCGGCTGCTGCGGGCCGCCCTGCGCTCGGCCGACACCGACCGGCCCGCCGGGCTCGCCGACACCGTCGCGGACGTGCTCGGCGCACTGCACTGGCGGGCGGACCGGCCGTCGGCCGGCTCCGGCGCGGAGCGGGAGCAGTGGGAGAACCTCGCCGCCCTGCACCGCCTCGCCGCCGACCTCGCCGCCCGAGCCCCGCAGGCCGGCCTCGCCGAGTTCGTCGCCGAGCTCGGCGATCGCGTCACCCACGAACACCAGCCCACCGTGGAGGGGGTGACGCTGTCCACGCTGCACGCCGCGAAGGGCCTGGAATGGGACGCGGTGTTCCTCGTGGGGCTGACCGACGGCACGCTGCCGCTCGTTCACGCGAAGACCGCCGAGCAGATCGCCGAGGAACGCCGCCTGCTCTACGTGGGCGTGACGCGGGCCCGGACCCACCTCGTCCTGTCCTGGGCGTTGGCCCGCGCGGACGGACGGCGCTCGCGGCGGCCGTCCCGCTTCCTCGACGATCTGCGCCCGGTGCGCCGCGGCCTCGGCCCGGCCGCGGGCGGGCGGGGCGGCCCCGGCGGTGGAGCGGGGTCTGGCGGCACCGGGGGGTCTGGCAGCACCGGGGGGTCTGGCGGTGCGGCGGGGCGTCGGCGGGCGGGGGAGGAGATCGGCGCCGACGGCGGGGGGTCGGGCCGGGGGCGATCGGCGGTGCGCTGCCGGGTCTGCGGGCGGGCCCTGACCGGCGCCCAGGCCAGGATCGGGCGCTGCGACGGCTGCCCCGGCGACGTCGACGCCGGGCTGTACGAGCGGCTGCGGGCTTGGCGGGCGGCCACCGCGCGCGAGCTGCACATGCCCGTCTTCGTGGTCCTTACCGACGCGACTCTGCAGGCGATCGCCGAATGCCGGCCGAGCTCGGTCGCGGAGCTTGTCCGGATCCCCGGGATCGGCCAGGCCAAGCTCGACCGCTACGGCCAGGCGGTGCTCGGCCTCGTCGCCGGGCGCACCCCGCCGGCGCCGTCCGCCCGCGAGCCTTCGTGACTGCGGGTGTCCGACACGCGACACAGAAAATACGTTGAGGATCGCGGGCCGACCTTCTACCGTTACCCACGACGCCCGACGCAGGCCCGGAATCGGCTGCGCCCCAGGGCTTCCCGAGAAGGAGGTGATCTCGCCGTGCTGAACATTGTGATGGACCAAGCTGGCACCGAGATCGCCCGTCCCCGGGGATATCGGCCCGGCCCGTCGGCCATGGGTGCGGTCGTCCTCGTGGCGGCCGCCGTCGAGGCGTCCGTCGTTCTCGGCAAAGCCGCCCTCGGCAGCCCTGCCCTTGGCGCTTCCTTGATGGCGGATGTCCGTGTGCTGGCGGCTTGCCGTCGCACCGAGGCCCAGGGGACGGGTGCGCCCGCCNCCGGAGTCTCGGGCACGGTGCTCGGCCTGGTCACGTCCACCGCGATCGTCGAGGGTCCGGCCGGCGAGCCGACGCGTCGGTTCGCCGTGTCCGGGAACCCGCGCTCCGCCGTGGCCCAGGCGGCCCAGCACGCAGACCGTCACCTCATCTCGGGATCCGCTCGCGATCCGCTCCCGGACTAGCTCCGCGGAGCCGACGCCGAGGCCGCGATCCCCATGGGGATCGCGGCCTTTGTCGTTTCGCTCCTTCTATCCGCTCGAAGACCTACCCGTGTCGGAGGTGACACCGGTGTTCGATCACTCGATCGTCTCCCGGATCGAGCGGGATCGGCTCGTCCTGCCCTGCTGGGACGTCGATCCTGAGATGTTCTTCGCTGAGTCCCCGGCGGATGTGGAGACCGCCAAGGCGGTCTGCCGTACCTGCCCGGTCCGGGTGGCGTGCCTGGCCGCGGCCCTCGACCGGGCCGAGCCGTGGGGGGTGTGGGGTGGCGAGCTGGTCGTGACCGGCACCGTCGTGCCCCGCAAGCGGCCCCGCGGTCGGCCGCGCAAGGTCCGCCCGGAGGAGGTCGCGGCCTGACGGCCGCGGCGGGCGGGACACCGGTTCGTCGGCGTCCCGCCCGCCGCCGTTGGCCGTGGATTTCTTTCGGTGCTCCGGTCGGCACCGGTACTGTTCCGGCGTGCCCAGCAGCGAGCGTGTCTATCCGATGTCGACCGGAACGGGAACGGCGCCGGGCGTGGCGCCGCAACCGGTCGGGTCCGACGACCTGTCCCTCGCCGTCGCCGCCCTCACCAGCCCCGCACTGGCCGAGATCGTGGATCTCACCGCCTGGGTGGACGCCGGCTGGCTCTACGTGGCCAACGCCGGCGGCTCGGCCCGGCTGCCGGTGAGCGATCCGGACGGCCCCTGGGAGGTCCGCTTCGGGCGGCATCCGCTGGCCAGCCAGGACCCGATGCACGGGGTGCCCCTGGCCGCGGCGCTGGCGGATCCGTCACCGCCGAACGAACGCGACGCCTACCCCTTCGCCGGCCGCCGGCTGCTGTCCGCGTTCGGGGACGCCACCCNCTCGCCCGACCTGATCGTCGTGCACACCCCGCGGCACTACTGGCCCGAACGCGGCGGGCACCTCGGCGAGCACGGTTCGCTCAACGCCGGCCAGTCCCGTGCCCCGCTGGTGCTGTCCGGCCCCGGCGTGCGCGGCCGGGGGCTGCGGCCCGGTGCGGCGCGGATCATCGACGTCGCGCCCACCCTCGCCGCGCTGGCCGGCGTCACCCTGCCGGGCGCCGAGGGGACGGCGCTGACCGAGCTCGCCGGTCCGGGCGCGCGCCACGTCGTCGNCCTGCTGTGGGACGGCGCGAACTGCAACGACCTGCTGCACCTCGCCCAGACCGGTGCCCTGCCGAACGTCGCCCGCCTGCTGGCCGAGGGGACCGCGCTGACCGGCGGAGCGATCGCCGAGTTTCCCAGCGTGACGCTGACCAACCACACCTCCGCGCTGACCGGGGTCGGGCCCGGTCGCCACGGGATCCTGCACAACGTCTACTTCGACCGGGCCACCGGCCGCCAGGTGATCGTCAACGACGTGAAGACCTGGCACGCCGCCTGCGAGCAGCTCCGCGACGGCGTCGAGACGCTCTTCGAGGCCGTCGCCCGCCAGCGCCCCGGCGCGGTCAGTGCCTGCGTGAACGAGCCCGTCGACCGGGGCGCGCACTACTCGACGTTCGGCCTGGTCCGGGCGGCCGGCAACGCCGGTGGCGCCGGTGACATGGGCGACNACCTGCCGGCGGCCGAGGGCGACCCGCACNCCAGCGCGCGCTGGGTCCAGCAGAGCGCCGACTACGCCTGGTCCACCCGGGTGGACGCACTGGGCCTCGCCCAGGTCGTCCAGCTCTGGGCGCCGGGCACGACCCCACCCGACGTCATGTGGTGGAACACCACGGTCACCGACACGGGCCATCACGGCGGCGGCCCCTACTCGGACCAGTCCCGCGCCGCGCTGCGGGACGCGGACGCCCGCCTCGGCAGCTTCCTCGATCTGCTCGCCGAGCGCGGCCTGCTGGCCGAGACCGCGATCCTGTTGACCGCCGACCACGGCTCGGAGGCGGCGGACCCGGCCTGCCGCGGCGACTGGGGTGACGCCCTGCGCGCCGCCGGGGTTCGGTTCCGCGACGAGGGCTACGGCTTTCTCTACCTCGGCGAGTCCGTCCTCGACGGTCTCAGCCTGGACGACTCGGCCGTCGGGGTCGCCTCCTCCTGACGGGACCCGCGCGCAGGACCGCGATGCCTGGGCCCCTCCGGGCGGGTACCGGGCTGGGATCTGGTGACCGTGGTAGTAGCCGAGGGCTGCGTCGGAGGAGTCGCAGTCGCGGTCAGTCCTCGGCGGTGATCGGGTCGGAGGGCGTGTCCTCCCGGGAAGTCTGGCGCGGGGGAGCCGCCCGTGCCCGGCCCGCGGCGCGTCGGGGGCCGGGGGCCGCGGGTGCGGCTGGGGGGTCGGTCGTGGGGGTGACGGCGGTCCTGGCGGTGCGCCGTGATGACCGCGCGGGCCGGCTCGTCTCGGCGGGTTCGGCCTGCGTGGGTACCGCGTCTGTGGCGGGAGCGGGCTGGGGCGCCGGATCACCGGCAGGCTTCCTGGCGCGCGTGGCCGCCGGAGCGCGTCGCGGCGCGCTGCGGTTCGTCGCCGTCTCGCCGGTCGACCGGTCAGGTCGTTGATCGGCCGGTGCCCCTGTGGCTCGCTCCGGCTGTGCGCTCGGCTCCGGCTGTGCGCTCGGCTCCGGCGTGGTCGTCCGCGCGGGCTTGGCGGCTCGCGCCGGCTTCGAGGTCCTGGTGGCCTTGGTGGTCCGGCGGGTACGGCCGGCGGTCGGGGCTCCGGGCAGCACGACCGGGCCGGGCATCGGCCGGATGACCCCGGCCTCGTCCCTGACCGCCAGGACGGGCAGCGGACGATCCGGGCGGTTGGCCTCCTCGGCGGCCAGGGCGGCCGCGGAACCGGGCTCGGCGAATCCCGGCTGCCAGCGCTCCATCTCGGCGCGGAAGTGGCCGGTGCTGCCGAGCTGGCAGAGGATCCCGATCGCGCCGAGGGTGACCCGATGGATGAGCAGGTACGACGGCGGGAGGTTGAGCTGGCGGCCGAGCTGCGCCGCGGCGGAGCGCCAGTCGCTCAGGCGCGCCGCCTCCTTGCGCAGCCAGGCGCGGGAGAAGGTGAACTCCTCCTCGGCGATCGGCTCGAGCATCGGCGCGAGGTAGTCGAGCAGGTCGTCGGCGTCGATCTCGGCGGACGGCGGGATGAACCCCTCGTCGCGCAGGCCGGCGGCGACGGCCTGCGCGTCGCCGGCCAGGGTCTGGCGGGCCAGCCGGCCGATCGGCGCGGGCAGCCCGCCGGGCAGCCGGTTCACGGCACCGAAGTCCAACACGCCGAGCCGGCCGTCGGGCAGCAGGCGGAAGTTCCNCGGATGCGGATCGGCATGCAGCAGGCCGGCCCGTCCGGGACACGAGTAGAGGAACCGCACGAGCAGCAGGCCGGCGGCGTCGCGCTGCTCGGTGGAGCCGTCGGCGATGATGGCGGACAGGGGAACCCCGTCGATCCACTCGCTGACGAGCACCNGGTCCGAACCGGCGAGCGGGCGCGGGACGACGATGTCCGGGTCGTCGGCGTAGGCCTGCGCGAAGGCCGACTGCCACGCCGCCTCCAGCCGGTAGTCGAGCTCCTCGGTGATCCTGGCCTTGAGCTCCTCGACCAACGGCTTGATATCCAGCCCCGGGGTCACCGCGCTGAACAGCCGGGCCGCCCGCCCGAGTTGGGTGAGGTCGGCGACCAGGGCTGGCCCGGCCCCCGGGTACTGGACCTTGACCGCGACGGGCCGGCCGTCCGACCAGACCGCCCGGTGGACCTGGCCGATGCTCGCCGCCGCGGCCGGCGCGTCGTCGAACTCGACGAACAACGACCGCCAGTCCGCCCCGAGCTCCTCGGCCAGGACGCGGTGGACCACGGAGGCCGGCAGCGGGGGCGCCGCCTCCTGGAGCTTGGTCAGCGCGGCCCGGTAGGGCGCGGCGACCTCGTCGGGCAGGGCCGCCTCGAACACGGACAGGGCCTGGCCGAGTTTCATCGCGCCGCCCTTGAGCTCCCCGAGGACGCGGAAGATCTGGGCGGCGGTGCGCTGCTGGAGTTCGGAGGCGACGACTTCCGCGGGACGGCCGCCGATCCGCTTGCCGACACCGAGCGTGGCTCGGCCGGCGATTCCGATCGGGAGGGTGNCCAGTTTGGCAGTGCGGACGACGGCCCGCCGTGGGATGTCGGACACCGCTCCATCGTGCCCTGTTCCGAGGCGTGGGGGGCGCGGACTGTGGGTAACGGTCGCGGCGATGTTGCCGCCGCCGAGCCCGGGCGCCACGGCCGGCGCGCGAGCCTGCGACCCTCGGATCTCAGGCATCCCCGTCGGCCCGCCCCACCATGGATCGGGCGGTGCGGCAGGGACAGTTGGGGTGCACCGGCCAGCTTCGCCGGCGGATGCGCCAGTCCGGCAGGGCGAGCTCCAGCGCCCCGTCCGCGGTTACCGGAAAGATCTTCAGAGAGGAGTCCGGCGTGTCGAACATCTCATCTTTGGTGCTTGCGATTGCGTGGAGCAAGTCCGGGTTGTCGGACTGGTGAACCCTCGGGCCCGGGTCGGGCGACGGTGGGACGGCGAGGTCCAGGAAGGCCAGCGCCTGCATCGCGGCGATGGCGGCGACAAGACTGGCGAGGGTGATCTCGCACGGGTCGTGGCCGGCCGTGCGCGGACGGACAAGCTGCATCGCCAGCATCGGCCACACCGGGTCGCGGGCGTGCCGATGCAGGTGCTGACAGTGCAGGCAGGCCGTCGCGGCCGGCACCACGAGCGGACCGACGATCCCCGTCGTCTCGCGCACCCCGGCCAGCAGATGAGCGGTCCCGCGGCGTTCGAGATCGAGGCAGGCGCCGGGCGCGACGGTCGGCGGGCCCACCGGGGCCAGCACGATCAGATCCGCCTCGAAGCCGTCGACCCCCGGTCCCTCCGCGTGCCCCGAGGGCGGCAGAGGCGTCGAGCCGGCCGTGCCGAGACCGGGGCGGCGATCGGCCTGCCGGCGCACCCGGGTCATCGCCGTCCCCGCGGCGAGGGCCCGGGGCCGGCCGATGTCCTCCAGGCGCAGCCCGCCGGGAGAGACGTCGGCGGCGGTCGTCACCGCGGCGTCGTCGACCACGACCCGGCCGATCCCGGCCGCGGCGAGCAGGGTCGAGATCTGTGCGCCGACCCGCCCGGCGCCCCGCACGAGCACCCGGGCGGCGCGGCGCGCGGCGAGCACCCGGCGGGGGCGGGCCGGATCGGCGGAGCGGACCGACAGTGCCGCGAGGTCGGGCAGCAGGCGGTCGCGCTCGGCCGGAGGCAGCGGCGCCGCACCCGGGGGCGGTGCCGCGTCGTCGAGTAGACCGGCGCGACCGAGCAGGTCGAGCAGATCGCGGGCGGCCGCGCCGCCGTCGTGACGGAGCTGTTGCAGCGTGCGCCGGCCGTCGAGGGCCTCCAGCAGGGCCGCGTGCGGCGGGCCGAGGTCGGTGACGAGGACGGCACGAGCCGGGTCGATGCCGAGTTGCAGGGTGGAGCTGTTGTGCCAGAGCCGACGAAGGCCGGGCTTGAGGATCGGGCGCATGGATCCCCCGCAGGTCCGCCGACGGCCGAAGCCACCGGACGCGGATCAGGACGACCGGCCGGCCGGCCGGTTGATCCCCACCGTGTCACGCGGGTCCGACAGAACGCGAGACCGCGCCGGCCGCTGTGGAGAGGCTGTGGACCACCCTGTGGATCGTGCCGGGTCCGATCTGCCGGGTCCGATCTGCCGGGTCCGATCTGCCGGGTCCGGGCGTGCCTGGCCAAGGCCGGCGGGGCCCGGCCGGGACCGGCGTGCGTCAGTATCGCGACGGAGCGTACTGATCAGTACCGCGACGGAGCGTACTGATCGGTCAGCTCGTGGTGCCGGTGTCCGAGTCGCCGGGGGTGTCCGGCTTGTCCGTGGGGCCGCCGGGGGACTTCCCGCCGCCCTCGGCGGGCGGCGTGTCGCGCAGCTTCTCGATCTCGCCGATCGGGTCGTCCAGGACGCTGGCCGACGCACCGGTGACGAAGCCGTCCGGGGCGGCCAGGTCGGCCGCCGTGGGCAGCAGGTCGGGATGAGCCCAGACCGCGTCGCGCCCCTCCCGCCCGCGGGCCTCGGCGAGCGCGGCCCACAGCGCGGCGGCCTCGCGCAGCTTGCGCGGGCGCAGGGAGAGCCCGACCAGCGTGGCGAAGGTCTGCTCACCGGGCCCGCCCTCGGCACGGCGGCGCCGGACCATCTCGCGCAGCCGGCCGGCGGCGGGCAGATGACCGGTGGCCGCGGCGTCGGTCACGTGGTCCACCCAGCCCTCGATGAGGGCGAGGATCAGCTCGAGGCGGGCCAGTGCCGCCTTCTGCTCGGGGGTGGTCGCGTCGTTGAACACGTCCTCGCCGAGCGCCTCGGCCAGCCGCTCCGGGTTCATCAGGGCGGTCGGGTCGACCATCCGCATCACCCGGCCGACGGCCTCGGTGTCCACCGCGATGCCCCGGGCGTACTCCTCGACCGCGCCGAGCACGTGGGCGCGCAGCCAGGGCACGTGCGCGAACAGCCGGGTGGAGGCGGCCTCCCGCAGCGCGAGGTAGATGCGCACCTCGTCCTCGGGGATCTCCAGACCGGACCCGAACGCGGCGACCCCTGCCGGGACCAGCGCGGCCGTCCCGGCCGGACCCAGGGGCAGGCCGACCTCGGTCGACGAGACGACCTCCGCGGCCAGGGTGCCGATCGCCTGGCCCACCTGGGCGCCGAAGAGCATGCCGCCGACCTGGTTCATCATCTGCATGATCGGTCCACCGGCGCCCATCAGGGCACCGAGATCGACTCCGGCCGGCAGGGCGTCGCGCAGCTCGCTGGGCAGCTCGATGCCACCCCCGCCGAGCTGNCTCAGCCCGCTGGAGATCCCCGTGCGCATCGCCTCGACGACCTTGGCCGCGATCGGGTCGCACAGCGTCTTCCAGACCGGCAGCGTCCTCTCGATCCACTCGACCCGCGACCAGGCGCCGGCGGTCGTCGCGCCGGCGGGCAGGGTCGTCAGCGGGTCGAGCCAGACGTCGGCGATCCGCAGTGCCTCGGCGACCATGTGCTGCTGCCCCATGGGGACGCTCGACTCGCCGTCGCCCAGGGAGCGCACCGCCACCTGCCGGGCCAGCTCCCAGTTGACCGGACCGCCCTGCCAGGACAGCAGCCGCTCCAGCTCGGCGAAGAACGGGGCGCCGCCGCCGAAGGGACCCCCGCCGCCGAAGGGGGACCTGGGCTCCTCGCCGCCGCCTCCGGAGGACGCGAAGCCGAACGGGAAGTCGCCACTCATCGGACGTGGCCTGATCGGGGAGCGGGACGTCGCACGCGCGGTTGGGGCATGAACCCACGGTAATGCGTTTTCTGCCCGCCGGGCGAAACGGAGGCCGCCACGGCCGGTTACGGTCGTGGACGTGGACTCGACGCGTTCTCCCGCACCCGTCCCACCGGCCGATGCCCCGGCGCGCGCGACCGTCGGGGCGGGTGGGCCGTCCCCGGCGTCGGGGGAGCCGGCCGCGGCCGCCGGCTCCGGTCCCGGTCCCGGCTCCGGCGCCGGCGCCGAGCTCGGGACCGCGGCTCCGGCCCGCGTCGTTCTCGCGGACATTCGTGACACCCCGTTGTCGGTGGACGAGTGCATGGCCGCCGTCCTGCTCCCGGACGTGGGCGGGATTGCGCTGTTCGTGGGCACCGTTCGCGACCATGACGGCGGTCGGGCGGTGACGGACCTCGCTTACGAGGCGCATCCGCGGGCCGCCGCCGAGATCGAGCGCGTCGCCGCCGAGGTGGCGGCCGGTGCGCCGGTGCGGGCGATCGCGGTGGCCCACCGCACGGGGCACCTACGGGTGGGTGAGACCGCGGTCGTGGTGGCCGTGGGAGCGGCCCACCGTGCGGAGGCATTTGCCGCCTGTCGTCGTCTGATCGATGACATCAAGGCACAGGTTCCGATTTGGAAACACCAGGTTTTTGAGGACGGCGCGGCTGAATGGGTAGGCGCCTGCTGAGCGGGGCACCTACGATAGAAATAAGTCATCTTCTTACTCGTCTCGACGTCGAGGCTCCCATGTGGTTCCTGTTGATCCCCCCTGTCGCCCTGCTCCTGACGGCCGTGTGGGTCGCCCTGCGCGGCCGGCCGGACCGCACCTCCGAAGCCATGATCACCATCGCGGGCTACCGGCGCAGCATGGCCGCGCTGGCCCGCCCGATCCCCGCCCAGTCCGCCACGCGGACCGGCGCCGACCTCGACGAATCCGGCTACCCCGAACCGCCACCGGACGATGACCCGCTCTCCCCGAACGGCCCGCTCTCCACGAACGACCTGGACGACCTAGCCAACATGGTCGGTCTGGGCGAGTTGGACGACCTCGGCGTCGCCACCGGTGCCCAGGTGTCGCCCTACGCCGACACGGTGCCCATCGACGTGTCGTCGCTGCGGCGCCAGGCCAGGGGTCGTCCGCCCGAGACACCCTGACCGTGCGTCGGACATCCGGCGTCCGGGGCTGAGGTCGACTGCCCCGGACGCCGGCCCGACCGGGTGAGGGCCGGTACATAGACTGCGTTCATGGCCCGGCGCACCCAGTCTCTCGTGGTGGCGTCGGTACTGGCGTTGGTGCTCCTGGTCGTGGGCCTGTGGATGCCGGTACCGTTCGTCACTCTGGCCCCCGGGCCGGTCACCGACACGCTCGGCGCCGTCGACGGCACCCGGCTGATCACGATCGAGGGGCACCGCACCTACCCGACCTCCGGTCGNCTCGAGCTGACCACGGTCGAGGAGACCCCGAAGCTCAACCTGGTCAGCGCCCTGCAGGACTGGATCGACGATGACCGGGCGGTCGTCCCCACCGAGCTCATCCGGCCCCGCGGCTCCAGTCAGGAGCAGGTTCAGNAGGAGAACGCCCAGGCCATGCTGGACTCGCAGGACCAGGCCACGGCGGCCGCGCTCGCCCAGCTCGGCATCAAGGCGACGGGCCGATCGGTCGCTGTCTACACCATTCCGGACGGCTCGCCCGCCGCGGGCAGACTCGCGGCCGGCGACGTCATCACCCAGGTCGGCGGGGTCGCCGTGGCGACCCAGGACCAGCTACGCGCCCAGGTCGGCAAGGTCCGCCCCGGCGCGGCCGTCACCATCGCCTACAAGCGGGGTGGCAAGCCGGCCACCGTCACCATCNCCACCCGCCCGGCAACCGACGACCCGACCCGGGCCATGATCGGCGTCACCACGACCGAGAAGCGGACCTACCCGTTCACCGTCCGCATCCGGCTGTCGGACGTCGGCGGGCCGAGCGCCGGCCTGATGTTCGCGATGGGCATCGTGGATCTGCTGACGCCCGGGGCACTCACCGGGGGGAAGACCATCGCCGGTACCGGGACGATCACGGCGGCCGGCGAGGTCGGGCCGATCGGCGGCATCCAGCAGAAGATCCTCGGCGCGAAGGCGTCCGGGGCGTCGATCTTCCTCGTGCCGGCGGCGAACTGCGCCGACGCCACGTCGGTGGACTCCGGCCGCGCCCCCCGCCTGGTGAAGGTCGACACCCTTACCGACGCCCTGAAGGCGGTCGACGCGCTGCGGACGAATCCGGCGGCGAGCGTGCCGTCCTGCTGAGCGCTCCGGCCGTCCGGGCCGGCCGGCTGGCCCGGGCCGGCCGAGTGATCCGGGCCGGCCGAGTCGCCTGGGCCGGCCGGGTGGTCCGGGCCGGCCGGGTGGGGCGTGCGGACGGCCCCCGGGCCACGCGGGTTGCCGGCCGCCCCACCCGGCGGCCCAGGTCACTGGAACGTCGCGAGCAGCCCGTCGACGAGGTTGTCGGCCAGGTCGGGATCGACGACGAGCTCGTCGTCCCCGCGGACCCGCAGGCAGGACGCGTGCAGGCCGCTGCGGGTGACCCCGACGGCGAGCCGGACGTCCTGGCGCTCCGGGTGGTTCGCGGCCCAGTACTCGATCTCGTGGTCGGAGTACGGCGCCTCCTCCTCCGCGCTCGGCGGGAGGACGACGAGCTCGGTCACCAGCACGCAGCCCAGCACCTCAGGGGGCCACCCGATCCCGGCGAGCACTTCGTCGAGCCGGCCCACCGGCAGNGGCTCCTGCTCGACCGGGGTCAGCGAACCGGGCGGCGAATCCCCGATGTGGGGGGCCAACGCGGGTTCCCGCGCCAGCAGGTCGGCGGTGTCGGCGAGGGCGTAGACCTGGCTGGGCTGATCCCAGCCGGAGTCCGCGACGTGCCGCTCGACCTCGAGTACGACGGAGGTCAACTCCGTGATGTTCGGGCTGCTCACCGACCCATCCTCTCCGATCTCCCCTGAGTGCCTGGCGTAGGTTGCCGTACTGGGGCGGTACGCGCCCCTCGCGTCGGCACCACCCGGCTGATGGATCCGGAAACCCCGGATCCGCCCTTCCGATGAACACCCGACCGTCCTGACCGCACGGAGGAACTGTGGCAACGACCAGTCGCCGCCCGGTGCTGACCCGCGCCAAGGTGATCGTCCCGGTGCTGCTGGCCGTCGCCCTCGTGATCGCGTTCGTCGCCATCTTCACGCGGCTCTACACGGACCTGCTGTTCTACCGCTCGGTCGATTTCAGCAAGGTCTTCACGACCGTCATCTACACCCGGATCCTGTTGTTCCTCATCTTCGGCGCGGTGATGNCCGTCGTCATCGGGACCAACATCGTACTTGGTTACCGGTTTCGCCCGCAGTTGCGGCCGCTGTCCACCGAGCAGCAGAACCTCGAACGCTACCGGTCGGCCATCGAGCCGTACATGAAGCTGGTCCTCGTCGCCGTCGCGGCGGTGTTCGGCCTGGCGGCGGGGCTGTCGGCGTCCGGCCGGTGGNGGACCTGGCTGCTGTGGGTGAACGGCGAGTCGTTCGGGACCAAGGACCCCCAGTTCCACCGGGACATCAGCTACTACGCCTTCACGTACCCGTTCCAGCGCTTCCTGCTCGGCTTCCTGCTGACCGCCGTGCTGCTGTCCCTGCTGGTCACCGTGCTGACCCACTACCTGTTCGGCGGCATCCGGCTGCAGACGCCGGGGGAGCGGGTGACACCCGCCGCGAAGGCGCACATCTCCGTGCTGCTCGGACTGCTCGCGCTGCTGAAGGCCTGGGCCTACTACCTCGACCGGTTCGGCTCGGTGTTCTCCTCGCGCGGCGTCGCCANCGGCGCGTCCTACACCGACGTTCACGCCGTGCTGCCCGCGAAGCTGATCCTGCTGTTCATCTCGCTGGCCTGTGCGGTGTTGTTCATCTACAACATCTTCCAGCGTGGCTGGACGCTGCCGCTGCTCGGCGCCGGGATCCTGGTGTTGTCGTCGGTGGTCATCGGCGGCATCTACCCGGCGTTCATCCAGCAGTTCCAGGTGCGGCCGAACGAGGCGACCCGCGAGCAGCCGTACATCGAACGCAACATCGCGGCGACCCGTGCGGCCTACGGCATCCAGAACGTCAAGCCGCAGTCGTACGCCGCGCGCACCGACGTCACCGCCGCGCAGGTCGCCGCGGACACCGGCACGGTGCCCAACACCCGCCTGCTCGACCCGAGCAAGCTGTCGCGCACGTTCCAGCAGCTCCAGCAGATCCGCGGCTACTACACGTTCCCGAAGACCCTCGACGTCGACCGGTACACCGTCACGGGCGCCGACAAGAAGCAGACCACCCGCGACTACGTCGTGTCCGTGCGGGAGCTCAACCAGGCTGGGCTCGGCGCCGACCAGCGCAACTGGATCAACGAGCACCTCACCTACACCCACGGCAAGGGTTTCGTCGCCGCCCCGTCGAACACCGTCGACGAGGGCCAGCCCGCGTTCGACGAGGGCGAGCAGAACCTGCCGCAGAAGGGTGACTTCGACGTCAGGGAGAACCGGGTCTACTTCGGTGAGATGTCGCCGAACTACTCCGTCGTNGGCACCCGCCAGGTGGAGATCGACGGCCCCGGCCCCGGTGCCGACACGCAGGTCACGACCACCTACACCGGCGACGGCGGCGTCTCGATCGGCTCCACCTTCCGNCAGGCCCTGTTCGCGCTGCGCTTCGGCGAGAAGAACCTGCTGCTGTCCGGCGACATCACCAAGAACTCGCGGATCCTCTACGAACGCAACCCGCGGGACCGGGTCAGCAAGGCCGCGCCCTGGCTCACCCTCGACGGCGACCCGTACCCCGCGGTCGTGAACGGCCGCATCACCTGGATCCTCGACGGCTACACCACGTCCGACGGCTACCCNTACTCCGCCCGGCGGACCCTGGGCGACGTCACCGCCGACTCGGTCACCGCGCAGAGNGGCAACCGGGCCCGNCAGGCCGCGAACCAGGTCAACTACATCCGAAACTCGGTGAAGGCGACCGTCGACGCCTACGACGGAACGGTGACCCTCTACGCCTGGGACGAGTCCGACCCGGTGCTNCGGACCTGGATGAAGGCCTTCCCGGACACGGTGAAGCCGAAGAAGGACATCTCCCCGTCGCTCATGGCGCACCTGCGCTACCCCGAGGACCTGTTCAAGGTCCAGCGCGACCTGATCGGCCAGTACCACGTGTCCGACCCGCGGGACTTCTACTCGCAGGAGGACTTCTGGCAGGTGTCGGAGTCGCCCGACGGCAGCGGGCAGCCACAGCCGCCGTTCTACGTGTACAGCAAGCTGCCCGACCGGTCCGGTCCGTCGTACAACCTGACGTCTCCGCTGATCTCGGCCCGGTCGTCGAAGCTCGCGGCCTACATGGCGGTCTCGAGCGACCCGTCGAACTACGGGCAGTTCACCCTGCTCAAACTCCCGCCAGGGGGCACGATCAACGGCCCCGTGCAGGTGCAGAACGCGATCGAGTCCAACGGTGACGTCGCGAACAAGCTGACGCTGTGGCGCGGCGCCGGCTCCCAGACCATCGAGGGCAACCTGCTGACGCTGCCGGTCGCGGGTGGGCTGCTCTACGTCGAGCCCTACTACGTCCAGGCCCGCGGCGGCTCGGGCTATCCCACGCTGCAGGGCATCGCCACCGCCTTCGGGGAGCGCATCGGCTTCGGCACCTCCCTGGGGGAGGCGCTCGACAAGGTCTTCGGTTCCGGAGCCGGGGCCGCGGCGGCCGGAGCCNGCACCGGCGCAACCACGACCACCGGCGGTGGCGGTCAGGCCACGACACAGGGCGGTGGCACCGGGGCCGCGCCACCGGGCGGGACCTCCGGGCTGCAGGACGCCGTCAACGACGCCGACAGCGCCTACAAGGCCGGCCAGGACGCCCTGCGTAAGAATCCGCCGGACTTCAACGCCTACGGTCAGGCGCAGACCGACCTGGCCGACGCGCTGAGCCGGCTGCGGACTCTCGCCAGCCCACCGACGACCCCACCTGCGGCGAGTCCCACGCCGAGCCGCTCGGCCGCGCCCACGACCCGCGGCACCGCCGCCGGCTCGGCGCCGCCGGGAACCACGCCCGCCGTCGCTGCTCCCGCGGGCCCCTCGGGTCCCCCGAGCCCGGCGGGCGCCACCGCCGGTCCGCCGCAGCAGCCACGGGCGGCACCCCCGCCCGGCTGACACCGGGCGAATCGCGACGATCCGCACCCTTTGCGATCTTCGCCGGGAAGCGCCCAAAATTGGGGCCGCCATCGGTTTGACATCTGCCGGTGGCGGCCCTGTATAGTAAAGGCACACCGACGCGGGGTGGAGCAGCTCGGTAGCTCGCTGGGCTCATAACCCAGAGGTCACAGGTTCAAATCCTGTCCCCGCTACCAAACGAAAAGGCTCCCGGAGATTCTCCGGGAGCCTTTTCGCATTCTGTCGCGCCGTCGCCGGCCGCAGCCTTCCTCGCCGACCGAGACCGAGACCGAGACCGCCGGGCGCTGCGGCTCAGCACCTCCGCCGGCGGGCAAGCACTCGTCGTCCCAGCCAGATCGCCACCACATCATGCCGAGGTCTGGGTACGGTTTCAGACCGGAAAATCGTACCCGGACCTCGGCTCGGCTCCGCAGCCGACCGGTGACACGGAGCGAGCAGATGGGCGCCCTGACGCCCCGGCCCGGCCCGCCCGGACGCCGGGACCGCCTGCCGGCCTCGATCCTGCCTGGGGCGGGTCAGCGGGGGCGGGGCGTGCGCCAGGGGCTGCTGGGGCGCGCTGCCTCGGCGGCGCGGAGCAGGGACTGGGCGAGGCTGCGCGCCTCGTCGGGGTCGAGATAGGCGGCGGCGAGCGTATCCAGCATGGGCGCGTCCAGGCGGAGAAGGATCACCGGAGCCTTGCCGGCGCTCGCCGGCGGCTCGGGCCGTACGGTGATCTCGGCCTGGCCAATGCGAGTAACGAGTATGCCGTCCTGCGGGTCATGGTGGACAAGCGCCATGCTCACCCCCATCGTGTCTGGGCCGAGTTGTTGTGTCATTGCATGTGTTGGACTCTTGTTGGTGCTGCTTGGTTGTTCGGGGAACGGTGTCGGCGGCGTGACTCCGCGTCCGTTCCCCACGCGAGGCGCCTCACCCNCGGCGACGGGCGCCCATCCGCCGACTCCGGCTCGGNTGCGCCCGTGACCACGGCTTTTTGCCGTCGTCGTCGCGCTTTGCCGCCACCGNCCGCCGTCCCGTTCGTGCCCCTGAAGCCCGCGTCATCCCTNCCCGCCCGTCCCCGTCGCGGTGGTGCGTCAGCGCGCTCCCCAGGCGTAGGTCTGCTTCACCAGACGCAGGTAGACGAAGGTCTCCGTCGCGAGAACCTGGGGAAGGGCGCGGATCCGGTCGTTGATCAGTTCCAGCAGGTGCTCGTCATCCTCCGCCACGATCTCGACGATGAGGTCGAACGAGCCGGCGGTAAGCACGACGTAGTCGACCTCGGGAAGATCGGCGATGGTGGCGGCGACCACCCGGGTGTCGCCGGTGACTCGGACGCCGATCATCGCCTCCCGATGGAAGCCGACGCGCAGCGGATCGGTGACGGCGACGATCTGCATGACGCCGGCGTCGANCAGCCGTTGGACCCGCTGGCGCACCGCGGCCTCGGACAGCCCCACCGCGGCCGCCATCGCCGCGTACGAGCGCCGGCCGTCCTGCTGGAGTGCTCGATGATGGCCTTGTTGATGTCGTCCAGCAGCCCGTCTGAGGCGGAGCGCTGGCCGGGCGTCCGTCGAGACTGCACCCGGCATCCTCCTCGTCTCNCCCGGCGCTGCGCCGGTCCGATCGCCGGCCGAGGCGTCGGGCCGCACCGGCCCGGCCGCTCGGAGGGCGTCCCGCTGTCATCGTATGGCTACGAGCGAACGAACGGGGAAGCGATACCCGAATCCACTTTTGTCTGCGGATTCACTCGCCGAGTGGCCAGTCGAGCTACGCTTTCGGTAGGCGCTCGGCTGAAGGGATGCGTGGACGGTGTCGAATCTGATCGTTACCGAGGCAAGTGTGACCCAGGCCGCACTTCACGCCCGGGCGGCGGAACTCACCGATCGGGAGGAGGCCCNCCTGCAGAGCCGGACCCGTGGTTCCGAACAGCTGCACGCGCGGGCGGCGCGGTCGATGACGTCGGGGGTGCCCTCGTCCTACCAGATCCGTGACCCGTGGCCGATCTACCTGACCCACGGGCGCGGTTCGCTCGTCTGGGACGTCGACGGCAACGAGTACGCCGACTTCCACAACGGCTTCGGCTCGATGATCCAGGGCCACGCCCACCCCGCGATCGTGCGGGCGGTGACCGAGCGGGTCGCCCTCGGCACCCACTTTGCCATGCCGACCGAGGACTCGGTCGTCGTCAGCGAGGAGCTCNCCCGCCGGTTCGGCCTGCCGCAGTGGCGCNACGTCAACTCGGGCTCCGAGGCGACCATGGACGCCATCCGCATCGCCCGCGGCGTCACNGGCCGCGACACGATCATCAAGATCTTCGGCTCGTACCATGGCCACCACGACTACGTGATGGTGTCGATCGGCGCGCCCTACGACGACATNGGCCCGGCCGACAACATGAACTCCCTCGGCTACGGCGCGGGCATCCCGCAGGCCGTCATCGACCTCACCGTGCCCGTCCCGTTCAACGACGCCCCCGCGATGGAACACCGTATCGAGGCCCTCGCCGCCGAGGGCCGCCTGCCCGCCTGCGTCATCATGGAGGCGGCGATGATGAACCTGGGCGTCGTCCTGCCCGAGCCCGGCTACCTCGAGGCGGTCCGGGAGATCACCGCCCGGCACGGCATCATCCTGATCTTCGACGAGGTCAAGACCGGCCTGTGCGTGGCTGCCGGCGGCGCCACCGAGCGCTTCGGCGTGCGACCCGACATGATCACCCTGGCCAAGGCCCTCGGCGGCGGCCTGCCGTCGGGCGCCATCGGCGCGACCGCGGAGATCATGGAGGTCGTCGCCTCGGACCGGGTCAAGCAGGTCGGCACGTTCAACGGCAACCCGCTGACCATGGCCGCCGCCCGCGCGAGCCTGCTGGAGGTGCTCNCCCCCGAGGCCTACGCCCNCCTCGACCNCCTCAACGACCGCCTGATCGCCGGCTGCGACGAGATCCTGGCCCGCCACGGCATCCCCGGCTACACGGTCGGGATCAGCTCCAAGGGCTGCGTCCACTTCACCGACGCCCCCATCCGCGACTACACGTCCTTCATGGCCCACCAGAACGCCGCCCTGCCCGAGCTGGCCTGGCTCTACAACGCCAATCGCGGCGTCCTGATGGCCCCCGGCCGCGAGGAGGAGTGGACCCTCTCGGTCCAGCACACCGACGCCGACGTCGACCGCTACCTCGACAGCCTCGACTACCTCGCCCGAGACCTCACCGCCTGACGAGAGCCCNCCCGGACTTCCGGCCTGCCAGGTCAGTCCCGCAGCCGTTCCGCCGATCNAGCCTTCGCCTGCTCCGGACGCCGCGCACCGGCGCGCCTGGCAAGAAGGGTGAGTCTGCTCTCCAGGTGAGCAGGGCTTTCCTGCGCAGTCGATGATCGTCCGCGAGATTGCGATCGTGCGACCACTCGCTTGTAAGGCGAGCGCTCCGCCGCTGCCTGATCGCTTGGCTGGCCCGGGACAGCCGGCCGCGCCAGCGGGGCGGAGGAGAGCCAGCGGGGCGGAGGAGAACCGGCGGGCCGGAGCGGGGGGTCAGTGACCGGTGAGGTGGTCGAGGGCGGGGCCGAGGCGGGAGGGGCGGCCGGTGCGGTTCTCGCGGGTGTCGGCGGCGGCGGCGAGCAGGCGGCCGGCGTTGATGCCGAGCCAGCGGGCCGGTTCGGGTTCCCAGGGGCGGCGGTGGTCGACGACCCAGGGGAGCTTCGTGCGGGGGGAGTGCCGGCCGCGGATGAGGTCGGCGAGGGTGCGGCCGGCCAGGGCCGCCGCCGCGACGCCGTCGCCGACGTAGCCACCGGCCCACGCCAGGCCGGTGTCGGGATCGAAGCAGACGCCGGGGGTCCAGTCGCGCGGGACGCCGAGGGGGCCGCCCCAGCGGTGGGTGATCCGGGCGTTCGCGGCGGCGGGGAACAGGGTGGCCAGGGCGCGGCGGAGATGCTCGAAGACGGCGGGGGAGGAGTNGAAGGCCGGGCTGGTGCGCGAGCCGAAGTGGTACGGCGCGCCGCGGCCGCCGAGGACGATCCGGCCGTCCGCGCTGCGCTGGGCGTAGATGAGCAGCCGGCGCCCGTCGGACAGGGTGACCCGGCGGTCCCAGCCGATCTCCGCCCAGACCGACTCCGGTAGTGGCTCGGTGGCGATGACGAGCGAGTAGACGGGGGCGAGCTCGCGGCGTAGGCCGGGCAGGGCGGGGGTGTAGCCCTCGGTGGCCCGCACGACGACGCCCGCCTGGATCTCGCCGTCGGCCAGTACGACCCGGCCAGGGTCGATGCTCTCGGCGGGGGAGTGTTCGAACAGCTCGACGCCGTGGCGCTGCGCCGCCGCCGCGAGGCCCCGGACCAGCTTGAGCGGATGCAGCGCGGCGCACTGTGGGTCGAGGATCCCGCCGAGCGCGCCGGGTACCCGGACGAGGCGCGCGGCCTGGTCGGCGTCCAGCCAGGTCGGCGATGACGGCAATGACGGGGAGGTCGGCAATGACGGGGAGGTCGGCGATGGCGGGGATGACGGCAATGACGGGGAGGGCGGGGAGGACGCGACGGCGGGCAAGGCTGCGAGCAGGCTCGCGCGCAGGCAGGTGAGCTGGGCGGGGGTGGTGGCGAGTTCGAGGAAGCCGTCCTTGACGAGGTCGCAGTCGATGCCCTCGGCGCGACAGACGGCGTCGATGTCGTCGATGGTGGCCGCGAGCGGGCCGCGCATCGCCGGCGCCATCGACTGGACGGGGAACAGCGCCGAGCACCAGCCGCCGTTGCGCCCGGACGCGCCGAAGCCGGCGGTCTCCCGCTCGACGACGGCCACCCGCAGCGTCGGGTCGTCGCGGCGCAGGTGGTAGGCGGTCCACAGGCCGGTGAAGCCGGCGCCCACGATGGCGACGTCGGCGGTGAGCCGGCCCACCAGGCGCGGCCGGGGTGCCGGGGCGGGGCCGGCGGTGTCGTGCCACAGGGACGGGACGGCGGCTGCGGCGGCTGAGGTTGTGGCGGCTGGGGTTGTGGCGGCTGGGGTTGCGGCGGGACGTCGGCGGCCCGGCATCGTTTCGACCTGCCTTTCTCGGGGCCGTGCGCCCTGCGCTGGACCGGGCCCGGGTAGCGTGTTTCCGTGGCGTCACGGTCCTTTGTTCACGCTATCCGTGGCACGAGGTTCGTGTAACCATCGTAATCGTTGTGTCGACATGTCGGGCGGCCGGACGGTCGGGGGACCATCAGCGTTAGGAGCAACGTATGGACGCGATCCTCGCCAACTTCGTCGGCGGCGTCTCCCGTCAGAGCGCCGACGGCGAGACGATGTCGATTCTGAACCCGTCGACCGGCGAGCTGTTCGCCGAGGCCCCGCGGTCCGGTCCCCCCGACGTCGACGCCGCCGTCCGCGCCGCGTCCACGGCGTTCGAGACCTGGCGCGACACCACCCCGTCCGAACGTGCCCGGGCGCTGCTGCGCCTCGCGGACGCGCTGGAGGAGCGTGCCGACGAGGTCGCCGCCGTGGAGAGCGCCAACACCGGCAAGCCGCTGCAGCTCACCGTCGACGAGGAGGTCGGGCCGTCCGCCGACCAGATTCGCTTCTTCGCCGGGGCCGCGCGCCTGCTGGAGGGCCGGGCCGCCGGGGAGTACCTCGCCGGGCACACCAGCTACGTCCGCCGGGAGCCCGTCGGGGTCTGCGCGCAGGTCACGCCGTGGAACTACCCGTTGATGATGGCGGTGTGGAAGATCGCCCCGGCGATCGCGGCCGGCAACACGGTCATCCTCAAGCCGTCGGACACGACCCCGGCGTCCAGNCTGCTGCTCGCCGAGATCGCCGCCGAGTTCCTTCCGCCGGGCGTGCTCAACGTCGTCTGCGGAGACCGGGACACCGGGCGGGCGCTGGTCGCGCACCCGGGGCCGGCGATGGTGTCGGTGACCGGCAGCGTGCGCGCCGGCATGGAGGTGGCACGGGCGGCGGCGGACTCGCTCAAGCGGGTTCATCTCGAGCTCGGCGGCAAGGCGCCGGTCATCGTCTTCGACGACGTGGACCCGGCCGCCGTCGCCGCGGAGATCGCCGGCGCCGCCTACTTCAACGCCGGCCAGGACTGCACCGCGGCGACCCGGGTGCTGGCCGCGCCGGGGATCCACGACGATCTCGCCGCGGCGCTGGCCGAGGCGGCCCGGGGCACCGCGACGGGCTCACCGGACGAGACCGACGTCGACTACGGCCCGCTGAACAGCGCCGGTCAACTCGACCGGGTCGGCGGGTTCGTCCGGCGGGCGCCGGGACACGCCGCGGTGCTC
Source organism: Frankia sp. AvcI1 (assembly GCF_001420875.1). Lineage (NCBI taxonomy): Bacteria > Bacillati > Actinomycetota > Actinomycetes > Frankiales > Frankiaceae > Frankia > Frankia sp. AvcI1. The sequence continues at coordinate 78,321 of NZ_LJFZ01000009.1, forward strand.
GCCGGCGGTGCGGCCCTCGACCGGCCCGGCTACTTCTATCCCGCGACGGTCGTCGCCGGCCTGCGCCAGGACGACGAACTCATCCAGTCGGAGGTCTTCGGCCCGGTCATCACCGTGCAGCGGTTCGACTCGGAGGACACGGCGGTGGAGTGGGCCAACGGCGTGGAGTACGGCCTGGCCTCCAGCGTCTGGACGCGCGATCACGGCCGGGCCATGCGGGTCGCGCGCCGCCTGGACTTCGGCTGCGTATGGATCAACACTCACATCNCGATCGTCGCGGAGATGCCGCACGGCGGATTCAAGAAGAGCGGCTACGGCAAGGATCTGTCCGTGTACGGCCTGGAGGACTACACCAGGATCAAGCACGTGATGAGCAACATCGAGTTCTGATCTGGGGTGGCCATGACCGTCGGTGCGCCGAGTGTGGGGCCTGGGGAGCTGACCTCGCGATTCGTCACGGTCCACGGGTATCGGCGCTGCTACCTGCGCGCCGGCCGCGGGCCGGTGCTGCTGCTGATCCACGGCATCGGGGACAACGCCCGCACCTGGGCGCCGATCATCGGCGAGCTCGCGCGGCGCCACACGGTGATAGCCCCCGACCTGCTCGGGCACGGGGAGTCGGACAAGCCGCGCGGCGACTACTCGGTGGCCGGCTATGCCTGCGGTATGCGTGACCTGCTCACCGTGCTCGGCATCGAGNGGGCGACGGTCGTCGGGCATTCGCTGGGCGGCGGGGTCGCGATGCAGTTCGCCTACCAGTTCCCGGAGCGCTGCGAGCGGCTCGTCCTGGTGGCCACCGGCGGGGTCGGGCCCGATCTGCACCCGGCTCTTCGGGCCGCGGCGCTGCCGGGCGCCGGCGCGGTGATATCGCTGATGGGCGTCCCGCCGGTGCGGCTCGTCGGCTGGGCCGGGCTGCGGGCGCTGCGGCTGCTGCACACCGCCCTGGGCCGCGATGCCGAGGACATCCTGCACGTCTGCGACTCGCTCGGGGTGCCGACGGCGCGGGCGGCCTTCCTGCGGACACTGCGAAGCGTCGTCGACGCCCACGGGCAGGCCATCACGATGCTCGACCGCTGCTATCTCGCCGCCGGGATGCCGTCGCTGATCGTCTGGGGGGACCGGGACGCGGTGATCCCGGTCGAGCACGCCCGGATCGCGCATGCGGCCATGCCCGGAAGCCGACTGGAGATCTTCCCCGGTGCCGGGCATTTCCCGCATCACAGCGATCCCGCGCGCTTCCGGCGGGTTCTTGAGGATTTCCTGGCCACGACCAGGCCGGCGAGCCACTCGCCGCGCCAGTGGCGGACGATGCTGCGCGAACACGGGCGGGAGCCGCGCACCACCCGGCCGGCGGGCGACCCCGGCGCCGCGCCCCCACCTGCGGCGGCTGCCAGGGCTGTCGCCGAGCACACCGCCGCCGGGGTGGGAGCCGCCGCCGGGTCGGGCGCCGCCGGGTCGGGCGCCGGCGGGTCGGGCGCCGGCGGGTCGGGAGCCGCCGGCGAGCGGAGCACCGGCGTCGAGACGAGCACCGGCGTCGAGAACGCCACCACCGCCGAGTCCCCCCGTTCGGGGATGTCGGGGGCGGGGAAGGCGCGGGTGGGGCGGTCGGGATCGGGGAGGCGGCAGGCGGGGGGGAACGGCCGGGGCGGGCCGCGCGATCCGGGCGCAGCCGTCGGCTGAGGCCCGCGGGCCGGTATCGGGCCGAAACGGGTTCGGCCTGGCCGGCCTCCCCCGCCGCGGTCGGGTCTATGCCCTCGCGGCCGCGGATGGACGGCTAAGCGATGGGTGGGCCGGAAGGCCCCGGACAGATGCGGTCATGCCTTCTCGGCTTGAACCGCTCTCCTCGACGCTCTTCGCGACCGGGAAGTTCCCGGGGTCGACGGAGATCCTGCCCACTCGTACCTTGTGCATGGCCCACCTGTTCGGGCCACCCGGCGTTCGGATGATGCACAGTCTTCGGCGCGGGTCTGCATTAACAGGTCGCCACCCGCTATCGTGGAGTTCAACGGGCAGGCCGGCGTCAATATGGCCTATCCTTGGTGGCGTAACACCAAAGTCCTCAAATCTCGGAGGTCCACCCTTGGCACGCCGTGCACGACTCAGCTGGCCGCAGGAACGGCACCAGGCGAGTGAAGTGGTTGTCAGCCGGGTTGACCCCGGGCGGGGCTGGACGCTGGAGCAGGCCCGTGACCTGGTGCGACAGGGTTACTCCGTCGAGCATGTGGCGGAACGCACCGGGTTTCCGGAGCAGATGCTGAAAGTCGCCGAGGAGGACTGAGCGGAGTCGCCCGTCATCCCGGTGTCAGGAAAGTGCCACGGTGAGCCATGGTCGCCCACCGTCGTCGGCCGCGCGGTAATCGCTTCTGCGGGCCAATCCATCGGGCCGGTCGGCGGATCTTTCGTGGCCACTCTCCGTCGGTGGTCCCTATAGCTACCTCAAGCTAACCTAACAGTCGACGATATGACAGTGCGCCGGAGCCGGGTCACGCTGCGCACAACGCAATGGGCGGCTTCGTCGGCTTCGTCAACCAATTCGTCCAGTGTGCCGCCCGCGCTTCCGACTCATCCGCTGGCCCGGTGCTATGCCGCTGGCCCGGTGCTATGCCGCTGACCCGGCCCTATGCCGCTGGTCCGGCGCTATGCCGCGCGGAACCGGTGACGCGCACCAGCCGCGCGAGATGGTCGCTGTAGACCGCCTCCAGCCCGTATCCGGCCAGGCGTGTCAGGGTGCCTGTGCTCTGCGCATCCCAGCCGAACGCGGCGATACCGAGGTCGAGCAGAACGCCGACGATCCCGGCCCGTGGTGGTGTCCATTCCCGTGTCCGTAGGTTCAGCGCGGCCACACCGGCGGCGCGCAGTCGCCCGCCGTAGGCGCCGACCCCCCCACCATCCATCACGGTGCGCATCGAGGTGGAGTTCACCAGACGCACGTCCGGGTCACGATCCCGGAAGGCGGCGAGTTCCGGGAGGGTCCCGCACAGCCACAGCCGCCGGACCGCCGAGCTTCCGCCCGCGCTTCGGGCCACGGCGACCACGGCGTCCGCCGCGGGCGCCCAGCCATCGGGCGGACCCTTCAGATCGAGGCTGAACTCGAACGACGTGCCGAGTTCGGCGTAGAACGCGGTCAGCGACGGCACCCAGGCGGGCAGCCGGTCGGCGGTCAGATCACTGATCCGCCGCCGCCGGCCGGGCGGCCCGAGCACCCCGTCGTGGTGGAGCACCGGCACCCCGTCGGCGGTCAGCCAGGCGTCCGACTCCAGCCCGCTGGCCCCGCCGGCCAGCGCCCGCCGGAACGCGGGCAGGGTGTTCTCCCGTTGGTGCGGGGCCGGTGCCCCGCGGTGCGCGAAGCCGATCACCGGCCGCCACTCATCTCCTGGGGGTTGCGTGTGGGCCCGTGGTTCTGCTGGGGGCTCAGTCGTTGAAGGAACGCAGCGCGACGTCGTGCAGGTAGCCGTTGGTCGTCAGCACGGTGCCGTGGCCCGGGCCGCGACGACCGGCCAGGTCGGTGAACCGGCCGCCGGCCTCCTCGACGATGACCTGCAGCGCCGCCATGTCCCACAGGGACACCTCGGGCTCGCAGGCGAGGTCCACCGCGCCCTCGGNGACCATCATGTGCGACCAGAAGTCGCCGTAGCCGCGGGTCCGCCAGACCTGGTCGGCCAGGTGCAGGAACTGGTCGAGGCGGTCCGCGGTCCGCCAGCCCTCCACCGAGGCGAAGGACAGGAACGCATCCCCCAGNCGGCTGACCGAGGAGACCTTGAGCGCCCGGGTGTCGCCGGTGGCGTCCCGGGTGAACGCGCCGGTGCCCCGGGCCCCCCACCAGCGCCGGCTCATCGCGGGTGCGCTCGCCACGCCGACGACCATCTGGCCGTCCACCTCCAGGCCGAGCAGAGTGCCCCAGACCGGCACGCCGCGCACGAAGTTCTTCGTGCCGTCGACCGGGTCGAGGATCCAGCGTCGCCGGGCGCCCGCGCCGACGAGCCCCTCCTCCTCACCGAGGACGGCGTCCCCCGGCCGGGCGACGGCGAGCCGCTCGCGGATCATGGATTCGACGGCGGTGTCGGCATCGGAGACCGGCGTGTTGTCCGGCTTGGATTCGACGTGCAGATCAACGGCTTGGAAGCGGGAGAGAGTTATCCGATCGGCGGCGTCCGCGAGACTCAGCGCGAGCGCGAGATCGTCGGCGACGGCGACGGCGTCGCTGTCCTCGGTCGATGCGGTGCCCACGGAGGTGGGGTTAGGCGGGGTCACGCCTGCGAGACTACGAGTCGAGCCCACTCACGCGTCGGTCACGCGGACGGCGGGCCCCGCGTGGCGGGAAGAGTGTGACGAATCTCGCGACCGCACTCTCACAGGGGCGTTCCGCGGGCCGCCAGCAGGCGGCGAAGGCTCGCGAGCCGCGCGGCGTCGGCCGCCCCGTCCCGGACCGCCGAGTCCAGCGCGCAGTCGGGCGACGGGGCGAGATGCTCGCAGCCGGGCTGGCAGTGCTCGGCCGCGGCGGCGAGGTCGGAGAAGGCCCGCAGCACCCGGTTCGGCGCCACCGCACCGAGGCCGAACGACCGCACCCCGGGCGTGTCGATCACTGTGCCACCCGCCGGGAGCAGCAGCGCCACGGCCGCCGACGACGTGTGCCGCCCGCGGCCCGTCACGGCGTTGACCTCGCCGATCGCCCGGTCCGCGGCCGGCACCAGCCGGTTGACCAGGCTGGACTTCCCGACCCCGCTGTGGCCGAAGAACACGCTGACCCGGTCGGTCAGCAGCGCCAGCAGCGGGTCGAGGTCGCAGTCCGGCCGGGTCGTCAGCACCGGGAATCCCAGCGGCCGGTACAGCTCGATCAGCGGCGCGGGTTCGGCCAGGTCGGTCTTGGTCAGGCACAGCACCGGGGACAGCCCGCCGTCGTAGGCGGCGACCAGGCAGCGGTCGATCAGGCCCGGCCGCGGCGCGGGATCCGTCACCGAGCAGACGATGACCAGGATGTCGGCGTTCGCGACGATCGGCCGCTCCGCCGGGTCGGTGTCGTCGGGCGTGCGCCGCAGGACACTCGTGCGCTCCTCGCGGCGCACCAGCCGGGCCAGCGCCCCGGACGTCCCCGAGACGTCGCCGACGAGCGCGACCCGGTCCCCGACGACCACCGACGTGCGGCGCATCGAGCCGCCGCGCACCGCGGCGACCAGCCGCTGCGGCGTCGGGCCCGGCCGGCAGGTGTAGCGGCCGCGGTCGACCCCGACCACCACCGCCGGCACCGCCTCGGCGTGGTCGGGCCGCTCCCGGGTTCGGGGACGCGAGCTGCGCCCCGGTCGCACCCGGACATCGTCCTCGTCCAGCTCGCGCGCCATCGGCTAGCCCACGGCCCGGTTCGCCGCGCCGCTCATCCGCTCGGTGGTGATCAGCTCGGTGCTCATCCGGCCAGCGCTCATCCGGCCAGCATCGCCGTCCACATGCGGGGGAAGTCGGGCACCGTCTTGCCGGTCGTCGCGATGTCGTCGATGACGATCCCCGGCACGACCAGGCCGACCACCGCGTACGCCATCGCCAGCCGGTGGTCGGCCCGCGGGTCGAGGCGCGCGCCGCGCAGGGGCGCCGGCTCGATGGCCAGCCCGTCGTCGGTCACCGTGATCCGCGCGCCGAGACTGCCGAGCTCCTGGGCGAGGGCGACGAGCCGGTCGGTCTCCTGCAGGCGCAGGTGCCCGATGCCGCGCAGCCGGGACGGCGAGTCGGCGAGGACGGCGAGCGCGGTCAGGACGGGCGCGGCCTCCCCGAAGTCGCCGAGGTCGACGTCGATCCCGTGGATCCCGCCGCCGCCGCTGACCGCCAGGCCCGCCGCGGTGCGCTCGGTCGTGGCGCCCATCGCCGCCAGCAGTGTGGGGAGCATCCGGCCGGGCTGCTCGGTCGCCTCGGGCCAGTCCGGCACCACCACCCGCCCCCCGGTGGCGAGCGCGGCCGCGAGGAAGGCCGCGGCGCTGTTCATGTCCGGCTCGATGGCCCGGTCGGCGGCGGTGAGCTCGCCCGGCTCGACCCGCCAGCGCCGGCTGCCGTCGGCGCCGGGCGGCGCGACGTCGACCACNGCGCCCGCCGCCCGCAGATCGGCGACCGTCATGTCGAGGTAGGGGCCCGACGGCAGGCGCGTCCCGCGGTGCACGACCGTGACCCCGGCGTCGTAGCGGGGGGCGGCGAGCAGCAGGCCGGAGACGAGCTGGCTGGAGTCGGAGGCGTCCACGGTGACCTCGCCGCCGGGCAGCCGGCCGCGGCCGCGCACGGTGAAGGGCATCCGGTCGCCGTCGATGTCGGCGCCGAGCCGGCGCAGCGCGCCGAGCAGCGGGGTGAGCGGCCGGTCACGCATGCGGGCGTCGCCGTCGAACGCGACGTCGCCCTCGCGCAGGGTGGCCAGGGCCGGGGTGAACCGGGCGACGGTGCCCGCGTTGCCGCACTCGGCCCGTGCCCCGGCGGCGAGGCGGGTGGTCGGCGCGGGTCGCACGATCCAGTCCGGCCCGTCGGTGCTGATCTCGGCACCCAGCGCGCGCAGCACTCCCGCCATCAGCAGGGTGTCGCGCGAGCGCAGGGCCCCACGCAGCCGGGACGTCCCGTTCGCCAGGGTGGCCAGAACAAGCGCCCGGTTCGTGCCGGACTTCGCCCCCGGCACCGGGACGACGGCCGTCACGGGACGCTGCGCGGTCGGGGCCGGCCACGGGTCGGACTGCGTGCCCGTGGCCTCGATGCCGGTCAGGATGCTCACCATGACAGCATGCCGGATGGTCGGCCGCCCCCGACGCGTCCGTACCGTACGAGTCGGTGAATCGTGTGCGCCGTGACTACCCGGCGCTCGGCGCCATCGAGCTGGCCGCGCTGGTCCGCACCGGGCTGATCTCCCCACAGGCCCCGGTCGAGGCGGCCCTGGCCCGGCTGCGGGAGACCGACGGCGCGCTGCGGGCCTTCACCGCCTGCTGGCCGGACCTGGCCACGCATCGGGCCGGCCTGGTCGGCCGGGCGCTCGCCCGCGGCGCCGAGCTGCCGCTGGCCGGTGTGCCGATCGCGGTCAAGGCGGGCGGCGGCGTGACGGCGCCCACGACTCGCCGGCTGATCGCCGCGGGGGCCATCGTGATCGGGGCGACGGCGGTGCCGATCCGGGCCGCGCATCCCTGGCAGACCTGGGGGCACACCAGCCGCGGCCCGACGGTGAACCCGTGGCGGCCCGATCGGGTGCCCGGCGGCTCGTCGGCGGGTTCGGCGGTCGCCGTGGCCAGCGGGGTCGTCCCCCTCGCGACCGCCGCCGACGGCGCCGGCTCCACCCGCATCCCGGCGGCCTGGTGCGGCGTGGTCGGGCTCAAGCCGACCAACGGCCGATTCCCCGGCTCCGACCCCGCCGGCCTGACCGTGCCCGGCCCGATCGTCCGCCACGCCGCCGACGCGGCCGCCTGGTGGGCGGTCGTCGCCGGAGCCCGCGAGCCGCCGACGCTGTCGCCCGAACGCGATGCGCCGGCCCGCGGGCACTCGGTCGGCGGGGAGCCGACTCCCGGCCTGTACGCGCCGCTCGGCCTGCCGGGTGAGGATTGCGGTGCATCGGGTGCGGTCGGCGCTCCGAATCCGTACGAACCGCACCGCAGTCCGCCAGACCCGCCCGCGGACCGCTCGCTGGGGACCGGAGTCTGGTCGGCGACGCTCGGCTTTGCCGACCCGGAGCCCGAGGTGGTCGCCGTGAGCCGGGCCGCCGCCGACCGGCTTGCCGCCGCGGGTGTGCTGACCTGGACGGACATGCCCGTCGAGCTGCTTGACCCGGAGGCGGCCTGGACCGCGCTGAGAGCGGCGCCGGCGGCCCCGGCGCCGACGTCCGCTGGGCCGGCGTCCGCTGGGCCGGCGTCCGCTGGGTGGACATCCGCTGGAACCGCTGCCGCATCGAACGTCGCGGCGGTGCGCGCGCACAACGACCGTTGCCTCGCCGGCGTGTTCGCTCAGGCGGACGTGCTGCTCACGCCGACCACGCCCAACCGGCCGCATCCGCACGCGGGCCCGGGCGAGGTCCGCAGCGTGAGCCTGACCTGGACCTTCAACCTCAGTGGGCAGCCGGCGGTGAGTGTGCCCGCGGGTTTCACCGCCGACGGCTTCCCGGTCGGGTTGCAGATCGTCGGCCGTCACGGCGAGGAGGACCGACTGCTACGCCTCGTCGCCGCCCTCGAACGCCTCGCCCCCTGGCCGTCGCCGGAGCCGGACCGGTGGACCGGTGAGGCGGGTTAGGCGGGTCGGCGAGCGGAGGCGATCAGGTGGATGCCGATGGACTCGCCCTCGCGCTCGGCGGAGAGCTCCACCTCCGTGCGCACGAGGGTGGGGAAGCAGGAGACATCCTCGGCCACGGCCCGCTTGACCGCCTCGGCGGACAGCACCGTGCGCGGCCGGATCCAGTCGACGACGAAGCCGGCGCTGGTCAGCAGTGCCCGCAGCTCCTCCGGCCAGAAGCAGCGGGTGATGGTGCCGTCCTCGGCGGGAACGAGCACGACGTCGGCGCGGGGGACGTCGGACAGCTCCGCCCAGCGATGCTGCTCGGCGAGGCGGGCGAGGCCGAGCAGCAGTGAGTCGACGCAGAGCAGCAGCCTCCCGCCCGGGCGCAGCATGCTGTGGATCTCGTCGAGGGTCGTCTCCGTGGCCAGGCAGAACGACAGTGCCCGTGCCTCGGCGAGCACCGCGTCGAACGAGGCGGGGGAGAACCAGTCCAGCGAGCGGGCGTCGCCCACCACCGGCAGCAGCGCGCCCGGGCCGACGGCCGGGTCGGCCGACTCGGCCTGGGCCACGACCCGCACGACCTGGTGACCCGCGGTCACCATCTGGCGGGCGAAGCGGGCCCGTGGGCCGGAGACGTCAAGTACCCGCGCCGGCTGCGCCGGCAGCCACTCCCGCAGCTGCGCCGACGCGACCTCCTCATAGAAGGCCCAGTACGGATCGTCACTGTCGGCCGGAGCCTCGCAGACCAGGGTGTTTGCTCGTCCACGAGGCGGNCCCGGATCGGCGTCGGGGCCAGGCAGCATGAAGCTTTCCTACCCTTCGGGAGGCGATGATGCGAGGCAAGTCACACACTCAAGGTGGAAGTCTGACAGATTCCACGCTCGACCACGCTGAGTCCTTCCCTGCTGTGTCGGATCGATGCACGCCGGTTCCGCCACCCCCCGACGGCGTCGACAAGGCCGACGGCGTCGACAAGGTCGACGGTGTCGGCGTGGCCGACGGTGCCTTCCTAGCTGTGGACGGTGGGCGACTGTCGGTGGTTCCCGGGATCGGCGCGTCGACCGTCGTGTTCCTGCACGGGGCCGGCAGCGGCGTCGACACGCCGCTGTTCGAGGCGCTGGCCGTCCGTTTGGGCGCCGCCGGGGTGCGGGTCGCCCGGCTGGAGATGCCCTACCGGGTGGCCGGGCGCCGTGCGCCGGACCGGCCGGCCCGCCTCGACGCGGTGGCCACCGCCGCGATCGAGGCGCTCGGGACGCCGCGCCCGCTGGTCCTGGCGGGGGTGTCGATGGGCTCGCGGGTGGCCATGCGGGTCGCCGTCGGATCCGGCGCGCGCGGGGTGCTCGCCCTCGGCTTCCCGCTGCGGCCGCCGGGCACCACCGCGGCGGGCGGTCCGAAGCCGTCGCGGCAGGGGGAGCTCGACGGCGCCGGCGTGCCCGTCCTCGTCGTCCAGGGTGACCGGGACGCCTTCGGCCGACCGGAGCCGGATCCGGCGCTTGACCGGCGGGTGCACCTCGTCGCGGGCGGCGACCACTCCTTCCGGACGCGGGTGCGGGACGGCCGGCCGGCCGGCGACGCCGTCGCGGAGGCCGCCCGGGTCGGCGCCGCATTCCTGCTCGACCGGTTGGGCCCGTTGGCTGCGGCGCGGGAATCAGCTGTGGGGTGATCGGCGTTGACGTCGTTGTCTCACGAGGTCACGGAGGTCCCATGACTCCTGCGAACGCCACCCACCGGCAGCCGCCGGCGCAGCCGCGACATGTCCCACAATGGCCCCCTGTGGCCATCGTGCCGATGCGCGCCGGAGCCGTGGTCGGGGTATCGTCCGCTCCGGAGAGACGGTCCGGTTCCGTCCGGTCCGAAACCCGAAACATGGAGCGGGCCGTTGCACAGCGTAGCGGTGAGGGAGTGATCCTGGTCGACGAGACCACCGAGGAGCGGGGCGCGCGGTTCGAGCGCGACGCCCTCCCGTACCTCGACCAGCTGTATGCCGCCGCCCTGCGGATGACCCGCAACCCGGCCGACGCGGAGGACCTCGTCCAGGAGACCTTCGTCAAGGCGTTTGCGGCCTTCCACCAGTTCCAGGAGGGCACGAACCTCAAGGCGTGGCTCTACCGGATCCTCACCAACACCTTCATCAACACCTACCGCAAGCGGCAGCGGCAGCCGTTGCAGAGCCCGACCGAGCAGGTCGAGGACTGGCAGCTCGCCGAGGCCGAGTCGCACACGTCCAGNGGCCTGAAGAGCNCCGAGACCGAGGCGCTGGAGCACCTGCCCGACAGCGACATCAAGGACGCGTTGCAGGCGTTGCCGGAGGACTTCCGGATGGCGGTGTACCTCGCCGACGTCGAGGGCTTCGCCTACAAGGAGATCGCGGAGATCATGGGAACGCCGATCGGGACCGTGATGTCCCGGCTGCACCGTGGCCGACGCGGTCTGCGCAAGTCCCTGGAGCAGTACGCGGCGGGTCGTGGGCTGGTGGGCGCGGGGTCCGCGGACGGCGAGGGTGGTGCGTCGTGAGCTGCGGTGGTGAGCACGAGATCGACTGCCGGAAGGTGCTGGACGCGGTCTTCCTGTATCTCGACGGCGAGTGCGACGGCGGGCAGCAGAACCTGATCCGGTCCCATCTCGACGAGTGCTCCCCGTGCCTGCGCGAGTTCGGCGTGGAACACGAGGTGAAGATGCTCGTCGCCCGCAAGTGCGGCGGGGAACGGGCGCCGGACTCGCTGCGGACCAGCGTCCTGGCCCGGCTGCGGTCGGCCCGGGTGGAGGCGGACGCCACCGAGTTCCGGGCCGAGTAGGGCGCCGGCAGCCCCGACCGCGGGCTGCCCTGCGCCTGACCTCGTCCGCCGCCTGCGAGACCGACCGTGACGAACGCCTGTCCGTCACGGCGTTGACGGCCACGCGGCGTACAGGGCTTGCACAGGATCGCGGGCTACCGTCCTGCGTTGTGCGCATCCTCGTCACCGGCGCGGCCGGCTTCATCGGTTCCACCGTCACCGACCGGCTGCTGGCCGACGGTCACAGCGTCGTCGGCGTCGACGACCTGTCCGCCGGCCGCCTGGCCAACCTCACCGCGGCGGCGGCCGACCCGCGCTTTTCCTTCGAGCAGCTCGACGTCACCTCGCCCGAGCTGCACGCCCTCGCCGACCGGGTGCGGCCCGACGTGGTCGCCCACCTGGCGGCCCAGATCGACGTCCGGGTCAGCGTCGCCGACCCGCTGCGCGACGCCAGGCAGAACGTGCTCGGCACGATCAACGTTCTCGAGGCCGGCCGGCTCGCCGGCGCGTCCAAGGTCATCCACACCTCGTCCGGCGGGTCGATCTACGGTTCGCCCGCGCGGCTGCCGGTGGACGAGACCGCGCCGGTGGCGCCCGAGTCCCCGTACGCGGCCGGCAAGGCCGCCGGCGAGCTGTACCTGAACGTCTACCGGGCCACCCACGGCCTGGCCTCGACGGCCCTGGCGCTGGCCAACGTCTACGGGCCGCGGCAGGACCCGCACGGAGAGGCGGGCGTCGTCGCCATCTTCGGGACGGCCATGCTGGCCGGGCGGCAGGCGAAGATCTTCGGCGACGGCACCGCGAGCCGGGACTACGTGTTCGTCGGCGACGTGGCCGAGGCGTTCGTCCGGGTGCTGCCGGTGGACGCCGCCGCCGGCGCCCGGCTCAACATCGGCACCGGCGTCGAGACCAGCGTCCGGGACCTGCACAGCCGGATCGCCGCGATCGTCGGCGTGCCCGACACCCCCCTGCGGGCTCCGGCGCGTCCCGGCGAGCTGGCCCGCATCGCCCTGGCCGTGCACCTGGCCGAGCGGCTGGTGGGCTGGCGACCCAGGGTCGACCTCGACGAGGGTCTGGCGCGGACCGTCGCCTGGCTGCGCCGGCAGACCGTCGCCGCGGCCTGAGCGGAGCCTGGCGGCGGGCCGTGCGCGCACGGCCCGCCGGGCTGCTCAGCTGTTCTGGGCTTCCCAGCAGTTCTGGGCGGCTCAGGTGTTCGGGCGCTTGCCGTGGTTGGCCTTGCTCTTGGCCCGCGCGCGCCGCTTGCGCTTCTTCTTCGCCATGGCGTCCTCCCCTCCGTCAATCGGATGTGGAGTCATCGTGCCAGCCCGGGCCGGCGGGTGGTGACCGACCTGCCCGCGGGGCCCTCACTCTCGCCGCCCGCGTCGCCCTCCGTACCACGCCCGCCGCCGGCCTGCCCGACCAGGCGGACGTTCCCGACGGCACCGTCCCCGGAGACCACCGCGGCGCCGCTGGGTGAGTCGTCGGCGAGCACGTCGTCCGCGTAGGGACGAGCGTCGGGCTCCTCCCAGTCGGCGCGGTCGTCGTCACCGGGTCGGCCACGGCGACCTGGCTCGCCCTGGTGACTGGGCTCGCCCTGGTGACTGGGCTCGTCGCTGTGACGATCGGGACCTGGCTGGTCGTCGTCGGCGAGGCGCTCGTCGCGGCCGAAGCGGCCGTCCGGACCGAAGCGGTCGTCGGAGCCGATCAGCTCGGCCGCGTCGCCGTACCCCGCCAGCGTCGCGCCGGCCAGCGCCGCCTGACGCCGGGCTCGCAGTGTGCGCCAGGCCCGCACCGGAGTCACGGCGCCGAACAGCCCGAGCGCCGCGGCCATCGCCACGTCGCCGATGCTCACCACCGCCGGCGCCCCCGGGAAGGGCAGCGGAATGATGTCGCTGAGCAGGCGCAGGCTCGTGCCGTCCCCGGCGGGAGTGTGAAAGGCCGAGGTGAGGATGTCGTCGATCGGGACGCCGGCCCGGTCCGCGCCCCACAACGACACCGGCATCTGCCCGCCGTTCGCCGTGATGACGGCGGCGTTGGCGATGATGCCGGTCACCAGCAGGCCGAGCCCGGGCAGCCGGTTGTTCATGCCGGCGAACAACGCGGCAAGCACCGCCGCCACGATCCAGGCGGGGCTGTGCAGCGCCGGGACGAGCCCGCCCACCGCCAGTACCAGGACCACCGCGGCGAACAACCACGGACGCAGGACGTGGACGCGGGCAAGGGCGCCGAGGGTTCCGCCACGGGCCAGGCCGACGCCCAGCCCGCACACCAGGGTCAGCACGAGAAGTACGAGCACATCCGTAGTCTGCGTGGTTATGGCGGACAGTCCCAACACCGGGCGGTCGAGTCGCCTCTGTGCTGNGGTGCGAACACACCTGTGGGCGGAGGGCAGTTGGTCCGGGTGACCGGTGGCACTAGGCTCTTGCCAGGTTCGATCCGCCGCTGAAAGGGAGCCCGATGGCCGAGGAAGTCCGNGCGGAGATGGTGGCCAACGTCTGGAAGGTCGTCGNCGGTGTGGGTGATCCGGTGGCCGCCGGCGACGCCCTCGTCATCCTCGACTCCATGAAGATGGAGATCCCGGTGATCAGCGAGGACGGCGGCACTGTCGCCCGGATCGCGGTCCAGGAGGGCGACGTCGTCCAGGACGGCGACCTGATCGCCGTGGTCGAGCCGGTCGCCGCGGGCTGAGCCCCACCCGGCCCCACCCGGGCCTCCGCCCGGTCCACCCGGGATGGCAACAGCCGGGCCGGTCCACCGGGCGCGGCTCGTTCCGGTCCGTTCCGCCGGTGGCGTTCCGCGGGTGGCGTTCCGCTCGGCGCCCGGCGTGACTGTCGGGCCCGCTCGGATCCGCGGCGGGCCGCCTGCAGGCCGTCCCCGCCGTCGGCCGTGGGCTGGGTCGCGTCATGCCCTAAGCTGACGTTCGTGGACGCTTCGTTCTGCGACCGTTGCGGTCAGTTGGCCAGTGTGGGCAGTCATGAGGCGTGCGCGCGGGCCCGTGAGCTCGAACCCCCGCGTTACTGCCGGGTCTGCCGGCGGCGGCTGGTGGTGCAGGTGACCCCCGCGGGCTGGTCGGCGCGCTGCACCGAGCACGGCCTCAAGACGGCCACCAACGCCTGATTCCGCCCGCCGCACCTCCGGCCGGGGCCCGCGCCGCGCGCGAGCCGGCCGGCCGGAGACGGGCGCGGTGCTACAGCGTGGCCTGCAGCGACTTGATCGGCATGCTCAGGTCGGCGAGCATCTTCAGATCGGACTCGGCCGGCCGGCCCAGCGTCGTCAGGTAATTGCCCACGATCACGGCGTTGATACCGCCGAGCATCCCCTGCGCCTCCAGGTCGCCCAGGGTGATCTCCCGGCCGCCCGAGTAGCGCAGGATCGTCCGGGGCAGTGCCAGCCGGAACGCGGCGATGGCGCGCAGCGCGTCGCGCGGCTGCACCGGGGGGTAGTCGCCGAAGGGCGTACCCGGCCGCGGGTTGAGGAAGTTCAGCGGCACCTCGTCGGGCTCCAGCACGGCGAGCTGGGCGGCGAGTTCGGCCCGCTGCTCCAGCGACTCCCCGACTCCCAGGATCGCGCCGCAGCACAGTTCCATTCCGGCCGCGCGCACCATCTCGCAGGTCTCCCAGCGCTCCTCCCAGCTGTGGGTGGTGACGACCTTGGGGAAGTGCGAGCGGGACGTCTCGAGGTTGTGGTTGTAACGGTGCACGCCGATCGCGGTGAGCTCGTCGACCTGGTCCTGGGTCAGCATGCCCAGCGAGCAGGCGACGTTGATGTCGACGGCCGCGCGGATGGCCGCGACCCCCTCGCGGACCTGGGACATGAGCCGGGCGTCGGGTCCGCGAACGGCCGCGACGATGCAGAACTCGGTGGCGCCGGTGGCCGCGGTCTGGCGGGCCGCCTCGACCAGCGAGGGCACGTCGAGCCACGCCGAGCGCACCGGCGAGTCGAACTTGCCCGACTGCGAGCAGAAGTGGCAGTCCTCCGGGCAGCCGCCCGTCTTCAGGCTGATGATGCCCTCGACCTCGACCTCCGGCCCGCACCAGCGCATTCGGACCTCGTGGGCGAGCGCGAGGGCGTCGCCCAGGTACTCGTCGGGCAGCCNCAGGACGGCGAGCACGCCGGCCTCGTCGAGCCCCCGCCCGGCCTCGAGCACCTCGCGCCGGGCGTGGGCGAGCAGGGCGGCCGGGTCCTGCCCGGCGGCGGCCGGNGCCGACGGTGGCACCGTCGCCGGGGCGATGTGCGCGGTCACGGGTGCGGTCACGGGGGCCTCCAGGCGGGACGTCGGCAGAGGAGATGCGCTCGGTGGTCGGGTCGGGTCGTCGTCGGATGGTCTGGGGTCGTCGTCGGATGGTCTGATCGAATCGGTTTCCCGATCCGGCTTGTCCGGTTTCATGCGGTTAAGCAGACTTTGTCGGGTTTCTCGGGTTGACTTGTCGTCAGATCGGTCGGAGTGCGCCCTCCATTGTCGAACCCGGGCCCGCCCGGCCGCCCGGTTTTCCCACGCGACATCGGGCACGTTCGTCACCCGCCCGCCTCCGGCGCAGGAGCACAGGCCGACGGTCGGCCACCCGCGTGTACCGCACCGCGCCCGCCGGCCACCCGCCTTCGCTGTCACCGCGCCCGCCGGCCACCCGCCTTGGCCGCCGGCCCACTGCCTCCGCCGCCGGCCCACTGTCTCCGCCGCCGGCCCACTGCCTCCGCCGGCGTTCCGCCTCCGCCTCCGTCGCCGGCCACCGCCCTCCCGCGCTCCCTTGCCTTTCTACCGGGACAACGCGGACGGGCGGAGCCGCGGAAAGACAAGGGAATCGCCCTATAGGGGGTGGCGTGCACGGAACTGCTGTGCACGGAAGGTACCGCCGAGGGCGGGTTCGAGNGACTGCCGGGCGGCCGCCAGGAACTCGGGCCGGCTCAACAGGGCGGCGCCCGCAGGCAGAGCGCCGGCCAGCGGCCGGCCGGCCAGGTCGGCCAGGTCGGCCAGGTTGCTGCGGCAGGCCAGATCCGGCTCGCGCGGCCAGGATCCGATCACGACGCCGGCGAGGTCGAGGCCGCGGTGGGCGAGCGCCTCCAGGGTCAGCGCGGTGGCGTTCAACGCACCGAGACCCGCCGTCGTCACGACGAGCACCGGCGCTGCGAGCAGCCGGGCGAGATCGGCCAGGGTGGCGCCGTTGTCGTCGTAGCGCACCAGCAGCCCGCCGGCCCCCTCGACGAGGACGAGGTCGTGGTCGGTGGCGAACTTGCCGATCCGGGTCGCCACGTCGCCGAGGTCGACGGCGGGTCGTCCGGCTCGGCGGGCGGCGGCCGCCGGTGCGAGCGGGTCGGGATAACGGGCCAGCTCGTGGACGTCGCGGATGCCCGCGAGGCCGGCGACCAGGTCGACGTCGCCCAACTCGTCGGGCCGGACCCCGGTCTGTGCCGGCTTGACCACCGCGACGGCGTGGCCGCGGTCGTGGGCGAGCGCGGCCAGGGCCGCGGTCACCACCGTCTTGCCGACCTCGGTGCCGGTCCCGGTGACCACCAGCAGCGTCACCGGGTGACCGCCTCGGTGACGGGCACCCCGGCGGCGAGCACCTCGGAAGTGAGAAGCTCGGAAGCGAGGACGCCGGCGGCGGCGAACGCCTCGGTCGCGAGCGCCAGGTCGGCGTCGGTGAGGTCGGCGCGGGCGGCAAGGCGCAGCCGGCTCGTGCCCGCGGGCACCGTCGGCGGCCGGAAGCAGCCGACCGCCACCCCGTGTGCCAGGCAGGTCGCCGCCGCGGCCACCGCCGGTTCCGGCTCGCCGAGGAGGACCGAGACGACCGCGCCGGCCGGGCGCGGCGCCCCGGTGAGCGC
Organism: Frankia sp. AvcI1; assembly: GCF_001420875.1. Classification (NCBI taxonomy): domain Bacteria; kingdom Bacillati; phylum Actinomycetota; class Actinomycetes; order Frankiales; family Frankiaceae; genus Frankia; species Frankia sp. AvcI1. The sequence continues at coordinate 95,126 of NZ_LJFZ01000009.1, forward strand.
GGCGAGCTCGTCGGCGCGGCGCCGGACCGCCGCGGGCAGCTCCGGATGGGCCCGCAGGTGCGTCAGCGCCGCCAGCGCCCCACCGGCGCTTGCCGGGGCGAGGCCGGTGTCGAAGATGAAGGCGCGGGCCGTGTCGATGAGGTGGTCGCGCACGGCCGCCGTGCCCAGGACCGCGCCGCCCTGGCCGCCGAGCGCCTTCGACAGGGTGACCGTGGCCACCACGTCCGGCTCGCCGGCGAGCCCGGCGGCGGCCAGCGCGCCGCGTCCGGCCGGGCCGACCACGCCGAGCCCGTGCGCCTCGTCGACGACGAGGACCGCCCCGTGCGCGCGGGCCGTGGCGTGCAGCTCGGCGAGGGGGGCGGCGTCGCCGTCGGCGGAGAACACCGACTCGGTCACCACGAGCGCGCGGCGCCAGCCGCCGGCGGCGAGGGCGGCGGTCACGGCGGCGACGTCGCCGTGCGGGGTGATGGCCACCCGAGCCCGGGACAACCGACAGGCGTCGACGATCGAGGCGTGGTTGAGCGCGTCGGAGACGATCAGATCCCCGGGGCCGGCGAGCCCGGTCAGGCAGCCCAGGTTCGCCGTGTAGCCGGAGGAGAACACGAGCGCTCCGGCGAAGCCGACGTGGTCGGCGAGTGCCGCCTCCAGCTCGCCGTGCAGGGCGGTCGTCCCGGTCACCAGCCGGCTGCCGGTGGATCCGGTGCCCCACTCCCGCAGGGCGCGCGCCGCCCCCTCGACGACCGCGGGATGGCGGCCGAGGCCGAGGTAGTCGTTGCCGGCGAGGTCGACGCGCACCCGGGAACCGTCCGCGGCGGGCGTCCGCGGGCGCGGGTGCAGCCGGCGGCGCAGGCCGGCCGCCTCCCGGCCGCGGGCATGATCTGCGAGCCAGGCCAGCGGATCGGCCGTGGGCGGGCCGCCGGTGGGCTCCGTGGCAGTATTCGCTACGCTCGTGGCGGTTTGCGGCTTCGTGCGCGTGGCGGGGACCACGGCCGCGGTGGCGTTGTCGACGGTCACGACGGCGAGCGTACGGGCCCGGACGGTCCCGCGGGGGTGCCCGCCAGCTCGCAGCCCCGGTCCGTCTGGCAGTCTGCGACCCGTGGGAACCCTCGCCGACATGCTGCGCGCGAGCACGGATCTCAGCGACGACGACATCGACCACCTGCACGCGCTCGTCGCGGACTGGGCTCTGCTCGCCGACCTGTCCTTCGCTGATCTGCTGCTCCTCGTACCCGTCCGTTCNGGTTCGGGGTCGGGCCGCGGCCATACCAGCGGGACCGAGTTCCTCGTCGTGGCCCAGGTCCGACCCACGACGGGCCCGACCGCGTACCACAACGACGAGGTCGGCAGCGTCGTCATCAACCGGTGGGTGGTCCAGAACGCCTGGCGGGAGCACCGCATCGCCCGGGAGGGCGAGCCGGAGTGGGACGGCGGGGTGCCGGTGCGGACGGAGGCGATCCCCGTCCGCCACGGGGACGAGGTGATCGCCGTGCTCGCCCGCGACACCAACCTCGTCAACCCCCGCACCCCCAGCGATCTGGAGTCCTCCTACCTGCAGGGCGCCAACAACCTGGCCCTGATGATCGCCGAGGGCGCCTTCCCGTTCCGCGGGAGCTCGGCCGAGCTGCCGGAGTCACCTCGGGTCGGCGACGGGATGATGCGGCTCGACGGCGCCGGCAAGGTCATCTTCGCCAGCCCGAACGCGCTGTCGGCGTACCGCCGCCTCGGCTACACCGGCAACGTCACCGGCGAGGACCTGCGCACGGTGCACCGGGCGCTGAACCTGCCCGCGACCACGCCCGCCGTCTGGCACGCGATCGGTCGGCGCCGGCCGGTGGAGGTCGAGGCCGGGGTCGGCAGCACGGTGGTGATGCTGCGGGCGATCCCGCTGTTTCCCGGGGCCACCCGGGAGGTGCTCGTCCTCGTCCGGGACGTCTCGGATCTGCGCCGGCGCGAGGCNCTGCTGCTGAGCAAGGACGCCACCATCCGTGAGATCCATCACAGGGTCAAGAACAATCTTCAGACGGTGGCCGCCCTGCTGCGGCTGCAGATGCGTCGGACCAAGGTCGACGAGGCGCGATCGGCCCTGCGGGAGTCGGTGCGGCGGGTGACCTCGATCGCGGTTGTGCACGAGACGCTCTCGCAGAGCCTGGGCGAGAGCGTGCCGTTCGACGAGATCGCCGACCAGATCACGTCGGTGACCGTCGACCTGGCGTCCACCGGCGCGCGGGCGAACACCCGCAGGTCGGGTTCCTTCGGGCGGCTGCCCGGCGAACTCGCCACCCCGCTGGCCCTTGTGCTTTCGGAGCTTCTGCAGAATGCTGTAGAACATGCGTTCGATGGTTCGGCGGGCTCGATCGAGATCCGCGTGCAGCGTGCGGTGGACCGGCTGGACGTCGTGGTCGCCGACGACGGGGCCGGCCTGCCGGAGGACTTCCAGCTCGAGCACTCGCCCCGGCTGGGGCTGCAGATCGTCCGTCAGCTCGTGCTCGGCGAGATGCACGGCACCATCCGGCTGCAGGCCGGCCCGGAGCGGGGCACCGAGGCGCTCCTGTCCATCCCACTTTCTGAAAGTTGAGTGTTTAGGGTGCGCGCGCGGGGGTATCCCCCATCATGTGTCCCTCGCTCGCGGCCGGTGCGGCGATGTTCCGCGCCCGCAGGCGGGGCGCGCGGGGGCCGCGGCGGGGGTCGAAAACATTACGGCCGCCCCGTCCGCGTCGCGCCGCATCGCTGCGGCGGACGCGCGGACAGAACGGCCGATGCTGCTGCCAGCCACCCCCGTGCCTGAGCACGGGTCATGGCGTGGCGTCGTGCGGGGACCGCTGTGGTCCGCCGATGGTGCGAGGTACGGCGGGCAGGATCTACCGCGGGTGGTTGTGGTGATGCGGACGTGGCACGTCCTTGGAGCACCCCGGTCCTCGGCGCTGGGCCACCGGGGGTCGTGCACTCAGGCGGTTCGCACCCGCAGACGGACCTGGCGCTTGAGCGCCCGGCGTTCGTCCTCGCTCAACCCGCCCCAGACACCGGAGTCCTGCCCGGTGTCCAGTGCCCAGTTGAGGCAGTCACTGGTGACTGCGCACCGCGCGCAAACGGCCTTTGCCTCTTCGACCTGGCGTTCCGCCGGACCGGTAGTACCGATCGGGAAGAAGAGCTCGGGATCCTCGTCACGGCAGAGCGCTCTGTGGCGCCAGTCCATGCGTCCAACTCCCTCTCTCGTCTCGGGCCACACTGCACATGAGACGCTTTGCGAGCCGCTACGGTTGTGCCGCGGATGAAAATTAAATGAGCAGGTTGTCTGCTCGGCCCCGTCGGCGGGCCGTGGAGCGGGTTCCTGGCTGTCGGTGAGCCCGGGTGCACGTGCATCCACCTCGGACATTCGCCACCCTCCCACCGGAACGGGCAGGGGCGCAAGAACCTGCAACCGTCTTCACACCCTGCCTGGCCTGCACTTGTCCGGCAGGGACACAGATGGGCCACGGGGTGCGACCGTCTCCGACGGTTGCTGAAGCGCCACAGAAGTCCTGGTTGACAGGGGATGCGGTGGCACGACCCGGCTGCCGACGGGCCGGTGCGCGCGGCGCAGGGCGGGTTCTTCCCGATCAAGTGGCCGGCGTCATGCCATCTGGGCATCGATGTTCGTCTGCGCGCATCCGGGTTACTCCGGCCGCGGCTGGGCGGCGTCCTCCCCGCCTGCCGTGACACGCGCGGCCCGCCGGAGATGGCAGGGTTGGCCCATGGAGGTTCTCGGTCATCGCGGTAGCAGGGTCCCCGGCCCGGAGAACACGGTCGAGGCGGTGGATGCGGCGCTGCGAGCAGGCGCGGACGGCGTCGAGATCGACGTCCGCCGCAGCGCCGACGGGGACCTGGTGTGCGTGCACGACGCCCGGCTGTCCAGGCCGGCCGGGCGGGCGATCGTCCGGCAGCCCACCGAGGCGCTGCGCGCCCGGGGGATCCCGCTGCTCGACGAGATCCTCGACGTCTGGGCCGGCCGCGGCCGGCTGATCTGTGAGATCAAGAACCAGCCCGGCCAGCCGGACTTCGACGCCCCCCGGGAGCGCACGGCGCGGGCCCTCGCCGAGCGGCTGCGCGCCCGGGGCTGGACGGGGCCACGGCCCACCGTGGCCGACCTCGACGCAGGAGCCGGCGGCATCACGGTGTCGTCGTTCGACTGGTTCGCCATCGAGGCCCTGNGCGATGCGGAACTGGCGGTCACGACGNCGTTCCTGACGATGCCGCGGATGTCCGTCAGCGGCGGCCTCGCCTACGCGCGGTCCGCGGGCCACGCCGAGCTGCACGCCCACATCAGCGCCGTGCTCGGCTCGCCGGACGCGGGCGCCCGCGCCCGGCAGGCCGGCGTGCGCCTGGTGACGTGGACGGTCACCGCCGTCGACGCCGCGCGCCGGTTGCGGGACGCCGGGGTCGACGGGGCGATCTGCGACGACCCGGTCGAGATCCGCCGAGCCCTGGCCGCCCCGCCTGCCCCGGACACCTCGCCCACCCCCGGCGCCTCCCCGGCCTCGGGCGCCTCCCCGGCCTCGGGCGCCTCCCCGGCCTCGGGCGCCTCTCCGGCCTCGGGCGCCTCCCCGGACCACTGAGCCGAGACGGCGACGACGCGCGTCCCTACCCTGGATCGTCGTGGCGGGAGTCAAGGCCAGAATGCGGCCACATCACGCCGAGGGATAAGGACGGCATTCCGGGCGCGGACCGTACCGAAGCCTCGGCACGATTCCGTGCACGATCGATCACAGCGGCGGGCGGGCGGCCGCGGGCTGCCCGGAATCCGAGCCGTGGGCAGCGGACCGTCCGGCGGTGCGGGCCTCGGACGTAGGTGCGGGCCTCGGCCGTACCCGTCCGGTTGGCCTCGACCATCCGGTCTCGCGGCACCTGCCGGATCAGGCGATGACGCGCAGGGCCCGCGGGTGGTGGGTGAGCGTGACGTCGAGGTACTCGCCGAGGTACTCGCCGTCCATCTGTAGCGGCAGCGGGTGATCCGCGAGGAACCGGATCACAGCCGCGTCGTGGCGGCGCACGACGTTGCGCCCGCGCGGACCGCGCCCGTCTCCCAGGATCTGCGAGGCAGTGCGCAGCACGCTGGACAGCCGCACCCGGCGCAGCGCCAGCAGATCCAGCCCGGTGTCGAACGACGCCTCGGGGCAGGCCAGCACGGGACGGGAGTTCAGGTAGGTCCACGGGCGGGTGTTGCAGACGATGCCGAGGGCGATGCGCTCCTCGGTGCTCCCGGCCGCCGCCGCATCCGCGGCCTGCCCGGCGTCGGTCGGCAGGCCGGCGTCGGTCGGCGGGCCGGCGTCGCTCGGCGGGCCGGCGTCGGTCAAGGGGCCGGCGTCGGCAGGCGGAGCGGCGCCGGTGGGGAGAGCGGCGTCGGTGAGGGGCCCGTCGCCGGTAGGAAGGCTGTGGGCGGCGGTCGTCTCCAGGGCGATGGGTGGGGCGCCCCGGTCCGCGCCGCGGGTCACCTGACCCGCCGCCGTCCGCAGGAACAGGCCGGCGCTGTTGCGGCGCCCCTTGTGCCGCTTCTCCTCGGCCCGCGCGACCACCCGCGCGTCCAGCCCGATGCCGAAGCAGAACGTGAACCAGCGACTCACGTCGCCGTACTCGGCCCGACCGATGCTGATCCGGCGGCTGCGCCCCTCGCGCAACGCGTTCAGCAGCTCACCGGTCGCCTCCACCGGCGACGCCGAATAACCCAGCGCTCGAGCGAACACGTTGGTGCTACCACCCGGCACCACCGCGAGCGCCGGCCCGTCGTCGCCCGGGCCGTTCTGCAGAAGCCCGTTGGTGATCTCGTTGACGGTGNCGTCCCCGCCCAGGGCGATCACCACATCGACCCCGAGCTCGACCGCTCGCGCCCCCAGCTCGACCCCGTGACCGCGGCCTTTGGTCAGNACGGTCTCCATCGCGACGTCCGCCGCGAGCGCGCTGGCGAGGACGTCACGAACACGCTCCGTTGTGGTGGTGGCGACGGGGTTGACGACCAGCAGCCCTCGCATGCCTCTACCGTAGTCCGCCCGCCCATCCCGGGCGGCGGCTGGGAAAACTCTCACATCGGTGAAACCGGGGGGCCCGGGTGTCGGCGCCGTCGCGCTCCGCGGATCTCGTGCCCGCCTCGAATCGGTAGGAATCGCCCGCAACGGGCGCCCGGGGGAGTCGTGTGACGGTGACGGCGACCCCCATACGCGCCCAGCTGGGCGGAGGGCGCGCCACTTCGAGATCGCGGGACTGGACCGGCTTCCCCGGGAGAGTCTGGTCCGGCGGGGCCCCTGGGGAGAACAGCCTGGGGTCGTGGGAGACCGGTCTGGGGGNCGGGGGCCCTCGGAGGATCGGTCTGCAGGGTCCCTGGGAGGACGGTCTGGGGCCCCGGGAGAACGGTCTGAGGCCCTTGGGGGACCGGTCTGAGGCCTTGGAGACGTAGTGTCGCAGGCATGGGATCCACGAGCCGTCCCGGGCAGCCGGCGGGCGGCCGGTTCGACGAACTGCGTGCGGCCGCGCGCACCGCGTCTGTCACGACCTGGGTGGCCAGCGTCCTGCTCGTCGCCGAGGCGCTCGTCCTGCTGGCGTTGGGCGTCCTGCAGGTGCTGCGTGGGTTCGGGTCCGACATCGACGACGTGGGGCGCGCCGAGACCGGTGGGGTGCTCGCGATCCTCGGCGCCGTGGGCGTGGCCGTGCTCGNGGCCGGAGTGCTGCGGCGAGGGGCGTCCTACCGGTCGCCGACGCTCGTCGTGCAGATCCTCTGCCTGCCGGTCGCCTGGGGCCTGGTGCAGGCCGGCGACTACGGCTACGGCATTCCGCTGTTCGTCGTCCCGCTCGTGATCATCGTGGCCCTGCTGGCCTCGGTCGGGTTCGGTCCGTCGGCCTCCNACGCCCGCGGCCCCGCCACCCACGCGGGGCAGGACGAGGGCGGGGACGCCGGACGCGGCGATGGCCGGCAGGTCACCCGCGGGCCGCGGCATCCCTGAGACCGCGCCCGGTGGGTGTTCGGGTTCGGGTGTTCGGGTTTGNGCGGGTGGCGGGTTCTTCGGGTGATGAGGGCGGTCCTGGGGCGGCGCGTGGCCGGGTCAGGACGTTCGCCGAGCAAGGCCGGACGGCCCGGCGGGGCGGCCGGACGGCCGGTGGTGGCCAGGTGNCCGGAGGCGGGAGGGTCAGCCGTCCTCGAGCAGGCCGCGGCGTAGCTGGGCCAGGGTTCGGGCCAGCAGCCGGGACACGTGCATCTGGGATATTCCGAGCTCGGTGGCGATCTGCGACTGGGTCATGTTGCCGAAGAAGCGCAGGAGCAGGATGCGCTTTTCCCGCGGCGGGAGCTTCTCCAGCAGCGGCTTGAGCGACTCGCGGTACTCGACGCCCTCCAGGGACTCGTCCTGGACGCCGAGGGTGTCCGCCACGGCGGGAGCCTCGTCGTCACCGGAGTCCGGCGCGTCGAGGGAGACCGCCGAGTAGGCGTTGGCCGATTCGAGGCCCTCGAGGACGTCCTCCTCGCTCATCTGCAGGTGCCGGGCGATCTCGCTGACGGTGGGGGAGCGGCCGAGTGTCTGGGACAGCTCGGACGTCGCCTTCGTCAGGGAGAGCTTGAGCTCCTGCAGACGGCGGGGAACCCGGATCGCCCAGCCCTTGTCGCGGAAGTGCCGCTTGATCTCGCCGACGATCGTCGGGGTGGCGTAGGTGGAGAACTCCACCCCGCGCTCCGGGTCGAACCGGTCCACCGACTTGATCAGGCCGATCGTGGCGACCTGGACGAGGTCGTCGAGCGGCTCGCCACGGTTGCGAAAGCGACGGGCGAGGTACTCCACCAGCGGCAGATGCATCCGGACCAGCTGGTCACGGATGGCGGCGCGCTCCGCGTCACCCTCGGGCANCTCGGCCAGGCGCACGAACAGCGCCCGGGCCATCGCCCGGTCGGGAGAGTGGGTGCGCTCGGTGCTCTCGCGCTCGGGCTCGGCGGTCGGCACCGGCTGGGCCGCGACCTCGGCACCGAGGTCCGCCTCCTGGCCTCGCTCGGCGGGATGTTCGTCCAGGGCCGCCCCCCGCTGGCTCAGGGCGGCCACCGGGTCCACCGCGGGGGCGTCCTGGCCGGCTGCCGTGCGGGGCGGAGTCGGGGTTCTGCCGGTTGACGTCACGGTGTACCTACCGCGTCACCCAGTGGTGTCTGGTCGGCGGCACCCGATCCGCGGACGTGCCCCGCCGGCGGCTCGCCGAGATCCGCCCGCACGCCCCGGCGCTTCTGCAGCGTGATGCTCACCTTGTTGCCCGGGCCGGTGGAGGTGTCGACGTCGCCCGCGAGGGCCTTGAGGACCGTCCAGGCGAAGGTGTCCTCGGACGGCGNCTCGCCGTCGAGGCTCTCGACCGTCACCAGCACGTGCATCACTCCGGGCGAGAGCGTGAACGTGCAGTCGAGCGACGACCCGGGCACCGCGGAGACGAGCAGCAGCGCGCACGCCTCGTCCACGGCGATCCGCAGGTCCTCGATGTCGTCGAGGGTGAAGTCGAGCCGAGCCGCGAGGGAGGCCGTGGCCGTGCGCAGCACGGTCAGGTAGGCACTGGCCGCGGGCAGGGTGAGCGCGACGACGTCGCGCAGTCCGCCGGAATGGGCGGTTTGGCTGTCGATGGTGTCGGAGTTCTCCGCGCCGCCGGTCGAAGGCGTCGGATCCACGTTCCTACCCCCAAAGAGCCTGCGTAGTGCGAGGAGGAACCCTCGCGGGTGGTCCGCCGGCCGGAGCCGGCCGAACGATGATGTTGTGAATGACTGCCTTCCCGTCCACCGACGGCATCATGCATCTGCGCGGCGGCCGTGACGTCCCTCATGGCCGCTCGCGATCCGCTCCGTCGGCGGCCGGCGACGGCCACCGCCTCCACCGTACCCAGCCGCCGGTGGGTCCCGCAGGTCGGGTGATCGTAAGCCCGCACCGGCGGCCTCTTTCCGTGCCTGGCCGGTGCCGGTCCCGGCCGGGTGCGCGGGGCCGAGAACGGAGACGAACCGCCGAGCCGGGCCCGATCCGGGCCAACCCGGCGAGATCAGGACGGATCGCCGGTGCCGGTCCCGGTCCCGGTGCACGGGCGCGGGCGGGCCAGAGCGGCGAGATCGGTGAGGGCGTCGCCGTCCACCCGCCAGGTCGACCACCCGGTCAGCGGCCGCGCCGCCAACGAGTGGTAGAACGCCTGCGCCGGGGTGTTCCAGTCGAGCACGGCCCATTCGAGCCGCCGGTAGCCGCGGGTGGCGCAGACCGTGGCGAGCGCGGCGAGCAGCGCCCGGCCGTGGCCGCTGCGGCGGTGCCCCGGTTGCACGAACAGGTCGATCAGGTACATGCCGGACTGGCCAGTCCAGGTGGAGAAGGTCGGATGCCAGATCGCGAAGCCCACGACCGGGGGCGGACGGTCCGCGCCCGTCGCAGGCGCACCGCCGGTCGCCGTCGTGNCGCCGGTCGGAGGCGCACCATCGGTTGCGGGTGGTCCCCCGGACGGGGGTGGTCCCCCGGTCGGGGTAGCACCCGCGGGTGGCTGGTCGGCCGTGGCCACGAGGCAGTAGGCGGCCGGGATCGGGCCGAACAGGGCGGCCTGCAGCTCGGCCGGGGTCATGGTGACCTGGTCCGCCTCGCGCTCGTAGGCGGCCAGCGCCCGGACGAGTTCCAGGATGGCCTCGACGTCGCCGGGGCCGGCCACCCGGATCATCGCGATCCGCCCGCCATGGCGCCGGCGGCGCGTAGCTCGTCGTAGAAGGCCCGGCAGTCGCGGTAGGTGGGCAGCAGGCCCGCCGACTCGGCCTCCTTCAGGGAGGGGGCGGCGGCGTCCTTCTCCGACAGCAGCGGCGTGAGGTCGTCGGGCCAGGGCAGGGCCAGATCGGGGTCGAGCGGGTCGACGCCGTGTTCGCGGCCGGGGGTGTAGGGCGTCGAGCACAGGTAGGAGATCGCCGCGTCGTCGGTCAGCGCCATGAAGGCGTGCCCCAGACCTTCCGAGACGTACAGGCCGCGCCGGTCGACGTCGTCGAGCAGGACCGCGGCGAAGGTGCCGAACGTTGGCGATCCGGTGCGGATGTCGACGACGCAGTCGAGCACCCGCCCGCGTACGCAGGTCACGTACTTCGCCTGACTGGGTGGCACCTGAGCGTAGTGCACGCCNCGAAGCGTCCCGGCCCGGCTGACGCTGTGATTGGCCTGCGACAGGGTCAGCGGATGGCCCACGACCTCGGCAAGAGCGTCGGAGCGGAACCACTCCAGGAAGGTCCCGCGGCTGTCGGAGTGCTGACGAGGGGTGAACACCCAGGCGTCCGGAACCGATAGTTCGCTGATCTCCACGACAGCGAAGGTACCGGTTCGACCGGTTGCCTCCCAGCAGGCCGGACCGTCGGGTCGNCGCGCGTTGGTGCTCAGGTGTGGCTCGTGCGGAGCGCCGGCTCCGGTGGTGGTGCGGCCGGAGTCCGTCGTGAAGCTAGAGCACCTTGGACAGGAAGGCGCGGGTGCGCTCGTGCGCCGGCGCGGTGAGCAGGGTGGCCGGCGGCCCGGACTCGACGACCGTGCCGGCGTCCATGAAGACGACGGTGTCGGCCGCCTGGCGGGCGAACCCGAGCTCGTGCGTCACCACGATCATCGTCATCCCCTCGGTGGCGAGCTGGCGCATGATCTCCAGCACCTCGCCGACCAGCTCGGGGTCGAGCGCGGAGGTCGGCTCGTCGAACAGCATCAGCTTGGGACGCATCGCCAGNGCCCGGGCGATCGCGACCCGCTGCTGCTGCCCACCGGAGAGCTCCGCGGGATAGGCGCCGGCCCGATCGGCGAGGCCCACCCGGGCCAGCAACGCCCGGCCCCGGTCGACCGCCTCGGATCNCCGCTCGGCGCGCACCCGGACCGGGGCCTCGATGATGTTCTCCAGGGCGGTCAGGTGCGGGAAGAGGTTGAACCGCTGGAACACCATCCCGATCTCCTGGCGCTTGCGGGCGATGTCCCGGGGCCGCAGCTCCCGGATCCGCCCACGGTGCTCGCGNTAACCGACGAGCTCCCCGTCGACCTCCAGCCGGCCGCCACTGATCCGCTCCAGGTGGTTGATGCAGCGCAGGAACGTGGTCTTCCCGGATCCGGATGGCCCGATCAGGCAGGTCACCTCGCCGGGGACCACGGTCAGGGAGACCTCCCGAAGGGCGGCGTGCTGGCCGAAGGACTTGCGCACCCGCTCGGCGCGGACCATCGGCACCGCGCTGCCGCTCACCGGCGATCCCCGGCGCCGGGCAGGGTGCCGCGGGCGAAACGGCGCTCGAGCTGGTGCTGGCCGAGCGTGAGCACCGAGGTCAGGGCGAGATACCACAGCGCCGCCACGATCAACAGCGGGATCGTCTGGAAGGTGCGGGCGTAGACGATGCGCGTGGCGTTGAGCAGTTCGTTGTAGGAGATCACGCTCACCAGGGAGGTCGTCTTGANCATCGAGATGGTCTCGTTGCCGGTGGGTGGGATGATCGTCCGCATGGCCTGCGGCANCACGATGCGCCGCAGGGCCAGCGCCCGGGACATGCCGAGCGCGGACGCCGCCTCGGTCTGGCCCGCGTCGACGCCGTTGATGCCGGCGCGCACGATCTCGGCCATGTAGGCGGCCTCGTTGAGGCCGAGCCCGAGCACCGCCGCGGCGAACAGCGGCACGATGTGGTTGGCGTCGCCGGAGACGAAGCTCGGCCCGAACGGTATTCCGAGCGAAAGCCGGGGGTACAGCGCGCCGACGAAGCTCCAGAACAGGATCTGTACCAGCAGCGGGGTGCCCCGGAAGAACCAGATGTACAGCCAGGCGGCGCCGGCCACGACCGGGTTCGGCGACATCCGCAGGATGGCCAGCACGATTCCGCCGACGATCCCGATCGCCATCGCGATCACCGTCAGGTAGACGGTGGCCCACAGGCCGCGCAGCACCGGCTCGGCGAACAGGTAGTCGCCGACGGTGCCCCACTGGAAATGCGGGTTGGTGACGAGGGAGTGCACCCCCATCGCGGCGAGGACCAGGATGACCACACCCGCGGCCCACCGGCCGGGATGGCGCAGCGGCACGGCGTCGACGTCCCCCCCGGCCACGGGGGGCGCGGCTTCGGCGGCGGGCGCGGCTTCGGCGGCGAGGGCGGGTTCGGCGGCGAGGGCGGGCTCGGTGGTCGGCGCGGCGCCGGGCGGGGGCGGCGGGGCGCCGGGCGGCGGGGCGTCCGCGGCCGTCATCCGGCCGCGCCGTTGAGCCGCGGGTCGCTGATGGCCCCGTCACGGACCCCCCATCGGTCGAGGATCTTCGCGTAGGAGCCGTCGTCGATCAGCTTCGCCATGGCGGCGCGCAGCGGGGCGGCCAGGCCGGAGTTCTTCGGCACGGCGATGCCGTAGGGCGCGGTCCCGTAGGGCTTCCCCACGATCCGGATCTTTCCGCCGGACANCTTCGCCTGGTAGTCGGCGACCGGGGAGTCCGCCATCGACACCTCGGCGCGGCCCGAGGTGAGGGCCAGGTTGGCGCCGTTCTGGTCGTCGTAGTTCTGGACGGTGACCTTGGGCTTGCCCGCGGCCGTGCACCNGCCGCTCTGGTCGCCGGCGTCGGCCTGCTGGGTGGTGCCGGTCTCCACCGCCACCGTGTGTCCGCACAGGTCGGCCAGCGTGGCGATCTCCGCGCCGTCCTCGCCGCGGGTCATGAAGGAGGTGCCCGCGGAGTAGTAGGTCACGAAGTCGACCTGCTTCTCCCGCTCTTTGGTGTCGGTGAACGACGACATGCCGACGTCATATCGGCCGGAGGCGAGACCGGGCAGGATCGAGTCGAAGACCACCTGCGTGGGCTGGACCTTGAGACCCAGGACACCGCCGAGTGNGCGGGCCAGGTCGATATCCATTCCGATGATGGTTTTTCCGTCCGTGTCGAAGAACTCGTTCGGCGCGTAGGACGGGTCGGTGGCCACCGTGAGCGTCCCCTTGTCGCGACTGCTTTGGGGTAGTTGACCTGCGATGACGCTGTCAGCGGCGGTGGCCGTCGCCGGGGNGACCGTGGAGTCGGAGTCATCATCGCCACAGCCCGCCGCGATCGTCAGCAACGCGAGGCTCATGACCAGGGCAGATATCCTCGCACCATGACGAAAAACGCCGCTGTGCACTGATGACCTCCAGGATTCGGGCGGAGCGTTACGTGATGTGGGCGGTGTCCGAGTGCACCAAACCCTGATCATGTGACGTCTTCGCTACGCTCGCACACCCGCTCCGTGTCGACATGTTTCGTTTGCGTTGCGGTGAGGTTCGTCCGAGGTTCACCGTGGGCGAACCTTCGGCGAGAGCTGGAGCGGGTCGGCGTGCGATATTGGATGTAACCCCGGGCAACCCCCGGGCGCTCGTCCCGCTGCACGATCACCAAACATCGTGGAGTGGGGCCGCTCAGGCCCGCCCTCCTGCGGACACGGCACGCACGGAGGGCGGGCGTCTTGTAGCGCCGCCCAGGTGGTACCACGATCGCCCACGGGGCCACCGGCGGCATGTCCGAGGAGCAATCTCCGTGACCGCAACCACTGACCACTCGACCCTCGACTCCACCGCCGCGTCGGAACTGGCCGGGGTCAGCCCGCGCCCGTCCGACGACGATCCCGCCTTCGCCCTGCACCGCGGCGGTAAGATCGGCATCGCGCTCACCGTCCCCCTGGAGAACCGCGAGGACCTCTCGCTGGCCTACACTCCCGGGGTCGCGCGGGTGTGCACGGCGATCGCCGAGACGCCGGCGCTTGCCGACGACTACACCTGGCGGTCCAACACCGTCGCAGTCGTCACCGACGGGACCGCCGTGCTCGGCCTCGGTGACATCGGCCCTCTGGGTTCCCTGCCGGTCATGGAGGGCAAGGCGGCCCTGTTCAAGCACTTCGGCGGCGTCGACGCCGTCCCGCTCGCGCTCGCCTGCACCGACGTCGAGGAGATCGTCGAGACCGTCGTCCGGCTCGCGCCGAGCTTCGGTGGAATCAACCTCGAGGACATCTCGGCGCCGCGGTGCTTCGCGATCGAGCGCCTCCTGCAGGAGCGCGTCGACATCCCGGTCTTCCACGACGACCAGCACGGCACCGCGATCGTCGCCCTGGCCGCGTTGGAGAACGCCGCCAAGCTGACCGGTCGCACCCTCGGCGACCTGCGTGCCGTGGTGTCCGGCGCGGGGGCGGCCGGAGTGGCGGTGACCCGCATCCTGCTGGCCGCCGGCATCGGCGACATCGCGGTGGGGGACAGCCGCGGCATCATCTACCCCGGCCGCGAGGCCCTCACCTCGGTGAAGGCCGCGCTCGCCGCCGAGACCAACTCCGCCGGCCTGACCGGTTCGATCACCGACGCGCTGCGCGGCGCGGACGTGTTCCTCGGTCTGTCCTCCGGGCAGGTGCCGGAGGAGGCGGTCGCCACCATGGCGCCCGAGGCGATCATCTTCGCGATGGCGAACCCGGACCCCGAGGTGGAGCCCGCGATCGCCCACAAGTACGCCCGCATCGTCGCCACCGGGCGCAGCGACTACCCCAACCAGATCAACAACGTGCTGGCGTTCCCCGGGGTGTTCCGCGGTGCGCTCGACGTGCGGGCCAGCCGGGTGACGGAGGGCATGAAGCTCGCCGCCGCCACGGCGCTCGCCGATGTGATCGCCGACGAGCTGGCCGACGACCTCATCATCCCGAGCGTGTTCGACCCCCGGGTGGCTCCGGCCGTCTCCGCGGCGGTCGCCGCGGCCGCCCGGGCCGACGGGGTCGCCCGGCGCTGACGGAAGATCCCGGACGGTCGGGGACCCCGCGGGCAGCCGCCTGCGGGGTCCCCGTCGTCCACAGCGGAGCAGGGCCCGAGCGGGCGCGTCCTCAGACGCGGCCGCACCCCTGACAGGGCCGGTGCTCGACGGCGTCGTCGAGCGGGCGGAGCGTCCCGCAGCCCTTGTAGGAGCAGCAGACGAAGTCCGCCGACATGACGGTGATGACCGGTGTGCCGTCGACCATGACCGTGGNGGGTGCCTCCGGGATCGGGACGACGTGCCGGCGGCGGAAGCTCAGCCGCCGGTGCGCGCCGCGCCGCGGGGGCGTCTCCGACGGGTCATCCCGGGTCACCACGGTTTGTTCACCGCACCGTCCACGCTTGTCGTACCCACGGCGATGAGTTCAGCACAACGGACCCGGGGACGCGCGGACCGGGGCGGATGATCCCTGTTCGTCGGAATTGACCCCGGCATCCCCCTTGCGGCCGCCTCGCGTCGCTCGCGCCCGCGACCGGGCGGTCGTAGGTTCGTGGGGTGCTCGCAGCCGCCGCGGTTTCCCTGCATCCCGATGCCCCTCTCGACGGTCTGTCCCTCGGCGAGCAGCCTGAGCCCGCGCCNCCGGACGGGTGGGCCACCGTCACGGTGCGGGCCGCCTCGCTGAACCATCACGACCTCTTCAGTCTGCGCGGAGTGGGCCTGCCGGCCGACCGCCTCCCGATGATCCTCGGCTGTGACGCCGCCGGGGTGACCGCCGAGGGGGAGGAGGTCGTCGTGCACGCGGTGATCGGTGATCCGGCTGCGGGGGCCGGCGACGAGACGCTGGACCCGCGGCGAACCCTACTGTCCGAACTGCATCCGGGCACCCTCGCCGAGCGGGTCGCGGTGCCCCGGCGCAACCTCGTGCCGAAGCCCGCCGGGCTGACGTGGGAGGAGGCTGCGTGCCTGCCGACCGCCTGGCTCACGGCCTACCGGATGGTGGTGTCCCGAGCGGGCCTGCCGGCGGACGGCGGCGGGACCCTGCTCGTCCAGGGCGCCGGCGGCGGGGTGGCGACCGCCGCCCTGCTGATCGGCAAGGCCGCGGGGCACACCGTGTTCGTCACCTCGCGGGACGAGGGCAAGCGGGCGCGGGCCACGGCTCTTGGCGCCGACGGCGCGTTCGAGTCCGGCGCCCGGCTGCCGAAGCGGGTCGACGCCGTCATCGAAACCGTCGGCGCCGCCACCTGGAGCCATTCGGTGAAGTCCCTGCGGCCGGGCGGGCGCATCGTCGTCTCCGGCGCGACCAGCGGGCCGAACCCGCCGGCCGAGCTCACCCGGATCTTCTTCCTGCAGCTGTCCGTCGTGGGCTCCACGATGGGCAGCCGCGACGAGCTCGTCGATCTGCTCGCCTTCCTGGAGCGCACCGGCGTCCGCCCGCCCGTGCACCAGGTGCGCCCGCTGTCCGCGGCGCGCGCGGCGTTCGAGCAGCTCGCCGGCGGGGACGTCTTCGGCAAGCTGGTGCTGACGCCCTGACGCCCTGACGGCCCCGGCCGGGGCTCAGAGGTCGGCGTCGTCGTCGGGGCGGGCGAGCCAGGTGGCGAGGCGCTCGACGGCCTCCTCGAACTCCGGATGGACGTCGACGAACGCCCGCAGCGAGTCGGCGAGCCCCTCGTAGGTCACCGTCTCCGCGCCGCGGNGGTCGGCGAGCTCCTCGATGCCTCGGTCGGTGAAGTACATCCCGCTCCCGTCGTCCCCGGCGGCGTCTCGCGCGCGTCCCGCTGTTCAGCCGCACCCTGCTG
This sequence comes from Frankia sp. AvcI1, assembly GCF_001420875.1. NCBI lineage: Bacteria > Bacillati > Actinomycetota > Actinomycetes > Frankiales > Frankiaceae > Frankia > Frankia sp. AvcI1. Next base: position 111,598 of record NZ_LJFZ01000009.1, read on the forward strand.
CCCGACGGCATCCTGCTGCCCGACGGCATTGAGGACGGACGGTACCGGTGGTGCCGGTACCGTCCGTCCTCCTCGTCGATGCCGTACCTGGCGGCCGTCCGTAACGTAGCCGCCAGGTGTCGCTCAGGCGGTGACTGCTCAGTCCTCGAACGCGGCCTCGACGAGGGCCTGCTGCTCGCGCTCGTGCACCCGCGACGAACCCGACGCCGGTGCCGCCGCCGCCCGCCGGGAGATCCGGCGCAGGCGGATCCCGCCGGGCAGGAACTCGCCGAGGTTGAGCGCCATGTGCGGGTAGGCGCCCTGGTTCGCCGGCTCCTCCTGCACCCAGACGACGTCGGTGAGGTTCGGGTAGCGCTCGAGCGCCTTCGCCAGCTCCGGCCCGGGAGTCGGGTAGAGCTGTTCGACCCGCAGCAGCGCGAACCGCTCGGCGTCGTCGTGCCGGCCCCGGGCGGCGGCCAGGTCGTAGTAGACCTTGCCGGCCGAGAGCAGCACCCGGCGGACCGTCGACGGGTCGGTGACGAAGTCGTCGGGAATCACCGGCTGCCAGCCACCTTCGGTCAGCTCCGCCACCGTCGAGGTGGCGGCCTTCAGCCGCAGCATCGACTTGGGTGTGAAGACGACCAGCGGGCGCCGCACCGGCGAGAGGGTCTGCCGGCGCAGCAGGTGGAAGTAGCTGGCGGGCGACGACGGCGCCGAGACCGTCATGTTGTTGTCCGCGCACAGCGACAGGAACCGCTCGATGCGGGCGGAGGAGTGGTCCGGCCCCTGGCCCTCGTAGCCGTGCGGGAGCAGCAGCGCCAGCGCCGAGCGCTGGCCCCACTTCGCCTCGCCCGCGCTGATGAACTCGTCGATGATCGACTGGGCGCCGTTGGCGAAGTCGCCGAACTGCGCCTCCCAGAGGACCAGCATGTCCGGCCGGGCGACGGCGTAGCCGTACTCGAACCCCATCGCCGCGAACTCGCTGAGCAGCGAGTCGTAGACGTAGAAGGTGCCGACGCCGTCGTTGTGCTCGGTCCCGTCGACGCCGTAGCGCAGCGTCCGCAGCGGGGTGTGGTCCTCGGCGCTGTGCCGGTCGACCAGCACGGCGTGCCGCTGACCGAAGGTGCCGCGGCGGCTGTCCTGCCCGGTCAGGCGGACCGAGCGGCCGTCGAGCATGAGCGTGCCGAACGCCAGCGTCTCGGCGAGCGCCCAGTCGATCGCGTCGGTCTCGACCATCTGGGCGCGCCGCTCGATCTGGGGGCGCAGCCGCGGGTGGACGGTGAAGCCGTCGGGCAGGTTGACCTGCGTCTCGACGACCTTCTTCACGGCCTCGGCGGAGACCGCGGTGCTGACCGCGGCGGCGGCGGCCGCCTCCTCCGGGGTGGTGACGATCCGCGGCTGCGGCGCGGTGCCCGACGGGGTGGTGTCCCGGGTCTGCGCGAACGCCTTCTCCAGCTCCGCGCGGTAGGACTTCATCGCCTGCTCGGCCTCGTCGCGGGTGATGTCCCCGCGGCCGATCAGCGCCTCGGTGTAGAGCTTGCGCACCGAGCGCTTGCTGGCGATGGTGTCGTACATCAGCGGCTGGGTGAACGACGGCTCGTCCATCTCGTTGTGGCCGCGGCGGCGGTAGCAGAGCAGGTCGATGACGACGTCCTTGTTGAACGCCTGGCGGTACTGGAAGGCCAGCGCCGCCACCCGCACGCACGCCTCCGGGTCGTCCCCGTTGACGTGGAAGATCGGGGCCTGGACCATCCGGGCGACGTCGGTGGCGTACACCGACGACCGGCTCGACTCCGGCGAGGTGGTGAACCCGACCTGGTTGTTGATGACCAGGTGGATGGTGCCGCCGGTGNGGTAGCCGCGCAGCTGGGAGAGGTTCAGCGTCTCGGCGACGACCCCCTGCCCGGCGAACGCGGCGTCGCCGTGGACGAGGATCGGCAGGACGGTGAAGCCGGCCGTGCCCTTGTCCAGGATGTCCTGCTTGGCGCGGACGACGCCCTCGGTGACCGGATCGACGGCCTCCAGGTGCGACGGGTTCGCCACGACCGAGACGGGCACCTTGCGCCCCTCGCGGCCGGTGTACACGCCCTCCGCGCCCAGGTGGTACTTCACGTCGCCGGAGCCGTGCGCCGTCTGCGGGTCGAGGTGGCCCTCGAACTCGGCGAAGATCTGCCGGTAGGACTTGCCGACGATGTTGGCGAGCACGTTCAGCCGGCCGCGGTGGGCCATGCCGATGACGACCTCGTCGATGCCGGCGTCGGCGGAGCGCTCCAGCACCTCGTCGAGCGTCGGGATGGTCGACTCGGCGCCCTCGAGGGAGAACCGGCGCTGGCCGACGTACTTCGTCTGCAGGAAGGACTCGAACGCCTCCGCGGCGCCGAGGCGCTCCAGCACGTGCAGCTGCTCGGCCGGGTCCGGGCGCTCCGCGGAGCGCTCGACCCGAGCCTGGATCCAGGCCCGCTCGTCGGGCTCCTGGATGTGCATGTACTCGATGCCGACCCGGCGGCAGTACGAGTCGCGCAGGACGCCGAGCACGTCGCGCAGCGACATCGTCCGCTGGCCCGCGAACCCGCCGACGGCGTACTCGCGGTCGAGGTCCCACAGCGTCAGCCCGTGACTGATGATGTCCAGGTCGGGGTGGCTGCGGATGGCGAACTCGAGCGGGTTGGTGTCGGCCATCAGGTGGCCGCGCACCCGGTAGGCGTGGATCAGTTCCAGCACCCGGGCGTTGTGGTCGAGGTCGCCCTCGTGCACCACGGGCATGTCCGAGACCCAGCGGATGGGCTCGTACGGCACCCGCAGCGACTGGAAGATCTCGTCGTAGAAGCCGTCCTCGCCCAGCAGGAGCTGGTGCATCCGGCGCAGGTACTCGCCGGACTGGGCGCCCTGGATGATGCGGTGGTCGTACGTGCTGGTCAGCGTGATCGTCTTGGAGATCGCGAGCCGGGCCAGCGTGTTGGCCGCGGCGCCGGAGAACTCGGCCGGGTACTCCATCGCGCCGACGCCGATGATCGTGCCCTGGCCCTCCATCAGCCGGGGCACCGAGTGCACCGNGCCGATGCCGCCCGGGTTGGTCAGGCTGATGGTGACGCCGGTGAAGTCGTCGGTGGTCAGCTTGTTCGACCGGGCGCGGCGGACCAGGTCCTCGTAGGCCGCCCAGAACTGGTTGAAGTCCAGCGTGTCNGCCTTCTTCACCGCGGCGACGACGAGCTGGCGGCCCTTCGGGGTCACCAGGTCGATGGCCAGCCCGAGGTTGACGTGCTCCGGCTGGACGAGCGCCGGCTTGCCGCCGACCTCGGCGTAGGAGGCGTTCATGGCGGGGTGGTCGGCCAGGGCCTTGACCATCGCGTAGCCGATGATGTGGGTGAACGACACCTTGCCGCCGCTGGAGCGGGCCAGGTGCCGGTTGATGACGATGCGGTTGTCCGCGAGCAGCTTCGCCGGGAACGCCCGCACCGACGTGGCGGTCGGGACGTGCAGCGACGTCTCCATGTTGCTGACCACGCGGGCGGCCGCGCCGCGTAGCGGCGTGGTGGCCGAGCCCTGCGCGCCGGCGGGGGCGGGTGCCGGCTGCCTGGCGGCCGCGGCGGGCGCGGTGGCTGCCGGCTTCGCGGGCGCGGAGGGTGCGGGCGTGGCGGGCTTCGCGGGCGCCGCCGCGGCGGGCTTCGCGGGCGGGGCCGGAGTGGGCACGGACGCCGGGGCCGCAGGCGGAGTAGGCTTCGCCGCGGGCGGCGCCGTGTGCGCGACCTCACCGTCGGGCGAGATCCCGCTTGGTGCCACCTCCGCGGCGGGCGCGTCCGCACCGGGGCCGGCCGGCGGCGCGGTGGGCCGGTAGTCGGAGAGAAACTCCCGCCACTCCGGCGACACGCTTTGCGGATCTTCGAGAAACTGCTGGTAGATCTCGAAGACCAGCCATTCATTAGGTCCGAAGTCAGGTCCTGACGCAGGAACCGTCGGTGCTGTCACGGGGCCATTCGCCTCTATCCACGGTCTCACTTCACGGCCTCCGAAAGGCCCTTCTGCCACCGTCTGCTCAGGCTACCCGCTCTGGACACCCAGGGCAGGGGCGGGCCCGCCCGGTCGGGTCACAGGCACGGTGCGTGCCGGGTCGANGCCGCCCTGCCGTCCACCTGGTCGGTCTTCGCGTGCCGGGTCGGAAGCGGAGGGTGACTCGCCCCGGCCTGGCGGCCAGCACCCGANGCGGGTCGTTCGTCCGGCTTCCCGCGTGGGGAACACCTGGGGCGGTCCATCCGTTAAACTGGGTGTCGCCGGCCCGCATCATGGCCCCCGGACCCAATAAAAGTCGCTTCGAGCGACCTACGCCCGTGAGGCGACCTGGCGGGCCGGCGTCTACTTGGTTCGAATAACGCAGCTCGCCCCGGCGGATCGCCGGGGCGATTTCTGCTGTTCGGGCCCGTCCACCCGCACCGAGTTCCGCCGCACCGAGCCCGCCGCCCGCCCGGCGGGATCGCCCGCCGCGGTGCGATGTGCTGCCGCGGCCGCGGCCGGCCGGGTGGTTACGCCGCTGGGCCCACGGTCACCTGAAGTGATTCCAGCCCCCGCGGCCGGCGGTCGGCCGCCCGGCCAGGGTGACGCCCGTTCCCGGCAGCACCAGCCCGATCCGTTCGCAGCCACCGGGGATGGCCGCCGCCGGGGGCAGGCAGGCGACGAGCGCGTGGTCCTCACCGCCGGTGAGCACCCAGTCCAGCGGGTCCGCCCCCAGCTCTGCGGCGGCCGAGGGCAGTGGCTCCGCGGCGGCCAGGGCGGTCAGGCCGCCCAGGTCGAGGTCGATCCTCACCCCCGACGCGGTGGCGATGTGGCCGAGGTCCTGGACCAGACCGTCCGAGACGTCGCACATCGCGTGGGCGCCCGCCGCGGCGAGCGCCGGGCCGAGCGGGTAGGGCGGCCGCGGGCGCCGGTGCGCTGTGACCAGCCCCGTCCAGCCGGCGTCGGCATCGGCGTCGGCGTCGGCATCGGCGTCGTGGCCCAGGCCCGCGGTGAGCAGGGCCAGGCCCGCCTCGGCCCGACCGAGGGAACCGGCGAGCACGACCACGTCACCCGGTCGGGCCCCCGAGCGCAGCACCGGCGCCCGGCCCTCGAGATCGCCGAGAGCGGTCACCCCCAGCATGATGGAGTCGGCGGAGCTGATGTCACCGCCGGCGACGGTGGCCCCGGCCCGGGCGCACTCGGCGGCGAGCCCGTCGGCCAGCGCCAGCGCCCAGTCGACGGTGAGGTCGCCGGGTGCGGCGAAGCCGACGAACAATCCGGTCGGTCGGGCCCCCATCGCCGCCACGTCCGCGAGGTTCTGCGCCGCGGCCTTGTGCCCGACGTCCACGCCCGACGACCAGTCCCGCCGGAAGTGGCGGCCCTCCAGCAGCAGGTCGGTGGTGACGACCACCCGGGCGTCCGGTGCGGACAGCACCGCGGCGTCGTCGCCCGGGCCGACGAGCACGTCCTGGCCGAGGGCGAAACGAGCGGTGATCGCACGGATCAGCTCGAACTCGCCGAGATCCCGCAGCGTCGCGGTCACGGCGCGCCGGTGCCGATGCCGGCGCGGAAGGGTGTGCCGGTGCCGGTGCCGGTGCTGGCACCGAAGCGCCGGTGCCGTCCGCCGAACCGTCTCCCTACGCCCACCGACCCCCCGCTCACCGGCCCAGCACCCCCCGTTCGGGCGAATGACCGTGATCGCAACATCCGCGTCACCTTTTCGTCATATGCCACTGAAAATCTGACGCGCGTGCATGACCAGTCCTGTCGTTTCGCATGTCGAGTCCGGCCCGCCGGGACCCCGGGGGCCGGTCGCCCGCGCGCCCGGGCGGCTCGTCACGGCGGGAACCCGCCCGGCCGGCACCGGGCCTGGTAGGCCCGCCTGTGGCGCTGCAGCCAGGCCGGGGCAAGATCGAGGGAAAGCACTACCTGCCCTCCACCCCCGAGACCGTCACATGGGGCGAGCTGCCCAACGCACTGACCAGGCCCGTGCTCAGCATCGACTCCGGCGCCGCGGTCACCTTCGACACGGTCAGCCCGGAGGGGATCCTCGGCGACCAGGGCCGTGATCCCGACGCGTTCCTCGCCGACCTCGGCGTGCCNCCGTCCGAGGTCCTCGCCGACGCCCGGGCCATCGCCGCCTCCGGCCTGCCGCACCGCTTCGGCGTGGACGCCCCGCACATCGTGACCGGGCCGGTGCTCGTCCGCGGGGCCCAGCCCGGTGACGTGCTGCGCGTCGACGTCCTGTCGCTGCACCCGCGGGCCCGGTACGGGATCGTCTCCTCCCGTCACGGCGCGGGCCTGCTCGCCGGGGAGTTTCCAGAGGGCGACCCGCCCGAGCCTGATGCCGACGCGCGGCACTGGCAGCGCTTTCGCACCGTCACCACCTTCTGCGCCGTCGAACGNCGCCGCGGACGTCTCTTCGGCGCGCTGACCAGCACGAGCGGCGGACGAGCCCGCTTCCCGCTGGCCCCGTTCCTGGGCGTCATGGCGGTCGCGGTGGACAGTACCACCGAGGTCATCTCCGCCACCTCGGTCGGCCCGCACGGCGGCGCCCTGGACTGCCGCGATCTGGGCACCGGCGCCCGGCTCTACCTGCCCGTCCAGGTCGCCGGCGCNCTGTTCGCCGTCGGTGATCCGCACTACGCCGTCGGCGACGGCAAGATCGGTGCGACGGCCCTGGAGGGCCCGCTGCGCGCGACGCTGCGCCTGACGGCGCTGCGGGAGGCGGCCGCCCGCGCCGCCCTGGGGGCGTTGCGCGAGCCGTTCGTCGAGACCGACAACGTCTGGGTCACCGTGGGAGTCGACGCAGATCTGACCGAGGCGATCCGCCGGGCGACCCGTTCGGCGGTGGTGTTCCTGCAGAGCCGTGTCGGGCTCGAACGCGCCGAGGCGCTGGCCTACCTGTCGGCGGCGGCGGACGTCGGGGTGTGTCGGATCGGGCCCGGGACGCAGACCGCATTCTGCCGCATCCACCGGGCGGACTTCACGGAGCCGACGGCGGCGAAACCCCGGCTGCACCGGCCGCCGTTCACCCGCATCGTCAGTGCCGCCGGCGCGCAGGACGCCGACGGAGCGCCGGACGCCGACGGAGCGCCGGACGTGGATGGCACGCACACCGTGCACGACCTGGATGGCGTGGCGGACGTGGCGGACGTGGCGCACGTGGGCGGTGTCGCGGACGCGGGCGGCGTGGCGGGCGTGGCGGACGCGGGCGGTGTCGCGGACGCGGGCGGCGACGGGCACGAGCGCGAGCCTGTGGGCGCGGCGGACGAGCCCGTGGGACCGGCGGGCGGTGAGCGGCCCGCCGCCGAGCCCGGCAGGGGCGGGTCGCCCCCGGCAGGTGCGCCCCGGTCCCCCCGGGCCGGGACGACGCGTTCGGGACCGGCCGACCGGCGGGGCCGTCCGGCGGGCCGGTGAGTCAGTCGGCCGAGGCGCCGGTACCCGGCGAGCGCCGTGCACCGGCCGGATCGCCGCGCCCGGCCGGTGCCGGCGCGTCGTCGAGGCCCTCCAGCTCCGAGAGCGTGATCGGACGCCAGCGGTGCAGCAGCTCGTCCGCGCCGGCGCGGACCGGCCCGCTCGGGGCGGGCGGGCGGCCCGGCGCCCCCCGCCCGTCGGGGTCCGTCCGCTCGGCCGCCATCGGGGCGATTCCGGCGGCGGCCAGCCGCGGCCACAGCGAGGCCAGCGCCGCCTCGGGGTCGAGCTCGAAGTCGGACTGACGGACCCGCCAGAACCGCCATCCCGCCCGGCGCAGCTCCCGTTCCCGGTCGAACTCGCGGGCGATCTCCGCCGGCCCGGGGCCGACGTCCCCGTCGCACTCGACGGCGAGCCGGGCCCGCCCGCCGGCGACGACCAGGTCGACCCGCCGGCCGTTGACCTCCACCTGGGGCGTGACGAGGTAGCCGCGCCCGGCGAGGTGGCGGAACACCCGCTGCTCGAACAGCGAACCGAAGGCGGGATGGGGGCGGTCCGTGGCGACCTCGGCGAGCGGTGGCGTCACCCCGGGCAGCGGCGCGGCCGGGCGCGCCGCCGACAGCACGTAGCTGAGGTAGCTGTGGCGGAGATCCTGGTGGTCGAGGTCGGCCGGCGACACCGAGTGGAACAGCCAGACCTGGTCGCGCGCCCGGGAGGCCGCGACGTTGAACCTCCGCTGGTACTCCAGCCGGGTCAGCGGGACCGGCCGGTCGCCCGGCGCGACGACCAGCGACAGGAACACGACGTCGCGCTCGTCGCCCTGGAAGTCGGCCGGCGTGCCCACCCGCAGCCGGCGGCGCAGGTGCTCGGCGGCCGACATCCGCTCGGCGAGCTGGTCGCGGATCAGCGTGGCCTGCGCGGTGCCCTGGGTGACCACGACGCCGAAGCTGAGCCCGGCGTAGCGCGGGTCCTCGGCGCAGGCCAGGACCTGCGCGACGAGCGCCTCGGCCTCGGCCGGGTTACGCGGCCCCGCCGCAGTGGCCGTGGTGAACCCGTGCGGGACGAACCGCGCGACCAGCGGCGTCAGCCGGTCCGCGCCGAACTGGCGCAGCGGCAGCAGCGGCGCGTCCCGGTAGAACATCGCCGACGACCACTCGATGATCTCGGGCATGCAGCGGAAGTGTTCGCGCAGCCGGATCACCTCGCCGAAGCGGGTCCGCAGCAGGCTGAACAGGCTGGACCGCGGGGTGAAACCGACGCGCAGCCACGCCGGCACGTCCGGCAGCAGGGCGTCGAGCCGGTCGAGGACCGGGTCGAGCTCCTGCGCCGGGTCGACCGGCGGGGTGCACTGGCGGTCGTCGCCGACGACGATCACGCGGGGCGCCAGCCACAGCAGGAACAGGCTGTCGAGCCCGGCCTGGCTGCCCTCGTCGACGATGACGACGTCGAAGCTGTCGCGGACCGCGGGGATGGTCGACAGCACCTCCCGGATCGGCATCACCCAGGCCGGCACCGCCGTCTGGGCGATCTCCATCGCCTCCCGGGCGGCCTGGCGGTAGCGCTCGGCATGCCGACCGGCGAGCGTGCCGCCGGCGGCGACGGTGTCGGCGTAGGCGCGCAGCGCGGCCGACTGCTCGGCGCCCATCCGTTCCAGGCAGTGCTTCCACGCCTTCGCCCCGGCCAGCTCCGCGGTGGCCGCGGCGAGGACGTCCTCGGCCGCGTCGAGCTGGGCGTCCAGGTCGGGCGACGCCGTGGCCGCACCGCCGGGGACGCCCGCGTCGCGGGCGGCTCGGGTCAGCCAGTCGGCCGCGACGGCCCAGGCCCAGGCGGCCGAGAACGACGCCAGCCGGGCCGGCCAGGGATCATCGCCGCCGTCGTCGCGCCCCCGTTCGCCGCCGGGGCCGCGGTCGGATCGGTGGATGGTGGCAGCGGTCAGGAGATCCGCCAACGCGGGATGCGCCGCACGCAGCCGGTGGAGCAGCACGGCCTGCCGGGCGGCGGCCTGCCTGCGGGCCGCCGCGGCGTCGAGCGCGGCGCGGGCGGTGGCGTAGGCGTCGGCGTCGCGGGTCCGGGCGGCGGCGGCCACGGCACCGAGCTCGGCGGCCAGTGCGGTGGGGGCGTCGGGGTCGGCGGCGAGGCGGTCGTAGGCGTCGGCGAGGTCGGCGAGCGCCCGGTCGGCCTCGACCGCGGCGGCCATCGGCTCGAGCGCGGCCATCGCGGCGGCGAGATCCCGCCCGTCCGCGGCGGAGTCGATCGTGACCGGCTGCCCGGGCGCCGCCTCGGCGGCGAGGGCGACGACCCGGTCTCGCGCCGCCACGACGGCGTCGATCCCCTCGACGGCCTGCTGCCCCTCGACCAGCCGGGACAGCCGGACCTCCAGCGGATCACCGGGCCGCGGCGGGCGGCCCACCAGGGTCCAGCCGCGACCGGCGGCCTCGACGGCGAGCTCCGCCCGCAGGCGGGTCAGGACGACGTCGAGCAGTTCCGGGGTGGTCGGCGCGACCCCGTCGACGGTCACGTGGCGCAGCAGCGCGTCGGCGTCCCGCTGGACCTTCGGCCGGAAGCGACGCCGGAGCTCGGCGCCCTCGTCCAGATGTGCCCGCAGCGCCTCGGCGCGGGGGAGCAGGACGGCGGGATCGAGCTCGGTGCCCCGCCCGACGCCGTCGGGTTCGGCGCCGTCGGGTTCAGCGCGGTCGGGTTCAGCACGGTCGGGGACGGCGCGGTCGGGTTCGCCCGCGCCGCCGGGGACGCCCGCGCCGCCGTCCGCCACCCGGGCCGGGTCGATCGGGGCGGAGCCGGCGGAGGGCAGCACGACGGCGCGCAGGCCGAGGTCGTCGACGTGGCGGGCCGCCTCGGCGATGAGCGGCGCGGCGGCGCTCACCTTGGCCCACAGCAGCCGGTCCCGGCCGGCGAGGGCGTCGTCGAGGGCGGCGGGGATCCACTCCCGATCCGGCCCGCGGGCGCCGTGCGCGGACAGGTCGTCGAGGGCGCGGACGAGCGCGGTCACCGCCGCCCGCAGCGGGCCGGTCGGCGACGATCCGGGGCCGGCCGTAGCGATCGCGTCCAGCAGGCCGCGGGCGGCGGCGGTGACCTCGGCCCGGGCCGCCTCGGCCGCCCGCCGGGCCGCACGGTCCGCGGTCACCAGCGCGGCGAAGCGTGCCGCAGGCAGGACCGGTGGTACCGCGCCGGTCGGGACATCCGTCGGGTCCGCCGGATCCGCCGGGCGCCCGGCGTCCGTCGCCGCCGGCGAGACCGGGTCGTCGGCGCAGGCACGCAACAGGGAGTACAGCTCGACCGCCTCGGTGTCGGTCAGCGGCGCCGGCCGTTCGTCGCCGCTGACCGCGGGCGGCACGGGCAGCGGCAACCAGCCGTGGGCCTCGCCACCGTCGCGGACCCGGGCGGCGATGCCCGCCCGGGTCCCACCCCAGCCCGCGGCGCCGACCTCGCCGTCCGGATGCACGGCGCGCTCGGCGGCCCGCGCGCCGCGGGCCCGCTCGGCGAGCTCGGCCCGGGCGCGCAGCGCCTCGGCCCGCCGTCGCGCGGCCTGCTCGATCCGGCGGTCGAGCGCCTCGGGGTGGTAGACCGCCTTCTCCGCGGCCAGTGCGCTGACGCTCGCGGCGAGCTCGGGCGAACCGACCCCGCCGGCGTCCACCGTCGTGGCTGCACCGCCGGCGGGGCCGGAGGCCTCCTCGACGTCGGTGAGCGACACGCACAGCCGCTGCAGTTCGGGCGGCAGCTTCTCCCGCAGCACCCGCAGGGCCTGCGCCTTCTGGCTGGTGACGAGGACCCGTTGACCCTCGGCGAGCAGCGCGGAGATCAGGTTCGCGATCGTGTGGGTCTTGCCGGTGCCGGGCGGACCCTCGACGACGACGCCGTTGTCGTGGCGCAGCCGTTCGAGCACCCGGGCCTGTTCGGGGCTGGCCGGCAGCGGCAGCAGCGGGTCGGCGCCGAGCTCGGCGCCGCTCGTCGCGCCCTCGGCGTCGAGCCAGGCGAGCCGCTCGTCGGCATCCAGGGTGGCGACGAGCTGGACGAGTCCCAGCGGCGGCGGTCCGTCGCCGCGCAACGCCGCCAGCATCCGCTCGTAGTAGGTCAGCAGCGAGGCCTGGTCACGCACGCGCAGCACGAGCGCGGGGGCGAAGGTCACCCGGGGGTGGGCCGGGCCGTCCGGCGGTGACGGCGGCGGCGGCGCGTCCTGCGGGTCGAAGCCGTCCACCGGCACGTCCAACGCCAGGGCCAGCCAGTCCCGCAGCAGCCGCGGGTCGTCGGCGCCGAGCGGGACCGGTGGCCGGTTCTGCAGGCGTTCGTGCAGGTGGTTGGTCCGTTCCCGGCGGAACCCGGGAAGGCCGTCGAGCAGCGGGCCGTCGCCCAGTCGGGTCGCCCCGCCCGCCGGGACCCGCACCCGGATGTCCGAGCTGACCGGGTCGATCTCGCAGCTCACGCGGGTGGACAGCAGGTGCTCGCGGATGAGCGGGCCGCCGGGCGGCGCCCAGGTGAGCAGGCCCGTGGCCAGCACCAGCTCCAGCGCGTCGCCCTCCTGGGCCACCCGGGCGGCGACGGCGTGCAGCGTGTTGTGCAGGGCGCGGCGTTCGGCGTCGGCCCGGGCGCGCGTCGCCCAGATCCGCCATCCGGGCAGCCACTCGCGGTAGGCGGCCTCGATCCGGCCGTACTCCGGGCTCGCCGGGTCGGGACCGGTCGCGGCGTCGGCGCCCGGGTCGGCGTCCGCGTCCGCGTCGGCGCCAACGTCGGCGCCAACGTCGGCGTTCGGCCATGCCGGCGGGCGGTCGGGGTCGGCGGCGGCCGCGTCGGGCAGGCGGATCCGGCCGGCAAGCAGCGGCGGGAGCGGCGGGGGCGGGGGCAGCGTGGCGGCGGCGGGGGCGGTCAGCAGGACCTCGCCGGCGCCGGCGTGCTCCGCCAGGGCGACGCCGGCCGGGATGTCGGCGAGCCAGACGGCGAGCGGGTGCTCCTCGACGGTCCGCACCCGCGCGGAGCGGGCCACCGCGACCTCGTGCAGGAAGCGCACCAGCCGGTGGCAGCGGTCGGCCAGCGCCGCCCGCTGCACGGCGTCGTCGTGGCGCGCCGTCACCGGATCACCTGCCGCGCCCGCCTCGCGCCCGCGGCGGGCCGCAGGCGTCGGCCGTAGGGTGCCATCCGCCGTCCCTCCCGTTCCCTTACCCCTCCGCGCCGCCATGATCGAGGCTCCGCCACGACGAAATAATGACGGTTGTCCCCGACGGGCGGCGGGCCGGGTGGTGCGTCGGCGCGGGCCACGCCGTGGCCGGCCGGGGGCTGGCGGGCATGGATCGGCCGTGGCCTCGGTGTATGCCTGCCGTTGGCCGGCGGGCGCCCGGGGCCGCCTCTTCGGCGTGCCGCCGCCGGTCGCCGTGCGCGGATGCGACAACATACGCATCCGTGAGGTCACGGTTCTATGCTGATTTGCACATTCACTCCCGGTACTCCCGGGCCTGCAGCCGCGACTGCGACCTGGAGCACCTGGCCTGGTGGGCGGCGCGCAAGGGNATCGCCGTCGTCGGGACCGGAGACTTCACCCATCCCGCGTGGTCGCAGGAGCTCGCCGAGAAGCTCGTTCCGGCCGAGCCCGGCCTGTTCCGACTGCGGCCGGATCTGGAACGGGAGGTGCTGCGCACGCTGCCGGCCTCCTGCCGGACGGTGACCCGTTTCATGATCTCCAGCGAGATCTCCACGATCTACAAGCGGGGCGATCGGACCCGCAAGGTCCATCACCTGCTCTACGCGCCGACCCGGGAGGCCGCCGGAGCCATCACCGCGGCCCTCGCCCGCATCGGCAACCTGGCCGCGGACGGGCGGCCCATCCTCGGCCTGGACTCCCGCGACCTGCTGGAGATCACCCTGGCCGGCGGCCCGGGCTGCTACCTCGTGCCGGCGCACGTGTGGACGCCGTGGTTCGCCGTCCTGGGTTCCAAGTCCGGCTTCGACGCCGTCGAGGACTGCTACGTCGACCTCGCCGACGAGATCTTCGCCCTGGAGACGGGGCTGTCCGCCGACCCGGAGATGTTCTGGCGGATCTCCGGCCTCGACCGCTACCGCCTGGTGAGCAACTCCGACGCCCACTCGCCGCCCATGCTCGGCCGCGAGGCGACGGCGTTCACCTGCGAGCTGGACTACTTCGCCATCGAGGCGGCGCTGCGCGGTGGGGACGGATTCGCCGGGACGGTCGAGTTCTTCCCCGAGGAGGGCAAGTACCACCTCGACGGTCACCGCAAGTGCGGGGTGTGCCTGACCCCGGAGCAGACCCGCGAGGTCGGCGGACGCTGCCCGACCCTGCGGCGGCCTGCTGACCGTGGGCGTGCTCAACCGGGTGGAGGCGCTGTCCGACCGCGGGGACGGCGTGCGTCCCGCGACGGCCGGTGAGGTCACCTCGCTGGTGCCGCTGCCGGAGGTCGTCGGGGAGATCCTCGGGGTCGGGTCGAAGAGCAAGGCGGTCGCGAGCCAGGTCACCTCGCTGGTGTCCCGGCTCGGCCCGGAGCTCGGCATCCTCGGCGACGTCCCGGTGTCGGCGATCGCCGAGGTGGGCTCGGCCGAACTGGTCGAGGCGATCTCCCGGCTGCGACGCGGCGAGGTGATCCGTCAGGCCGGCTTCGACGGCGAGTACGGCGTCATCCGGCTGTTCGAGCCGCGCGAGCTCGCCGGGGACGGTGCCACCCTGTTCGACCTCGCCCCCGCCCCCGCCACCCCCGCCGAGCCGGCCGAGCCGGACGCGGCCGGGCGCGGCGGCCGGATCCCGCGGCAGGCGGGACGTGGTCAGCGGTCCCGTCACAGCGCACTCGCCGCTGCGGCGGCCTCGGCGGGTGGCACGGACGTCGCCGACGGCGGCCCGACGCTCGACGAGGCGCTCGCCGCGGTGGGGGAGGGGCCACGGGCTGATGATCGGGCCGACACCGTGGGGGCGCCTGGGGTCGAGTCGATCGGTTCCGCGGAACCGTCGAGTCCGGTCGAACTGGCGGGTTCGGTCGGGCCGTCGAGTCCGGTCGAGCCGGTGGGTGTGGCCGAGCCGGCGGGTTCGGTCGAGCCGGTGGGTGTGGCCGAGCCGGCGGGTCGGGTCGCGGCTGCGGAACCGTCCGTGCTCGACGGGCTGGATCCGGACCAGCGGCGGGCGGCGGCGCATCCGGCCGGCCCCTTGCTCGTCCTCGCCGGCCCCGGGACCGGCAAGACCCGCACGCTGGTACACGCGATCGCCCACCGGGTCGCCGAGCGCGACGTGCCCGCCGAGCAGTGCCTGGCGGTGACGTTCACCCGCCGGGCAGCGGGGGAGCTCGCCGAGCGGCTCGACGCCATGCTGGGCGCACGGGCCCGCCGGGTGCTCGCGACGACGTTCCACGGCCTGGGGCTGACCATCGTCCGCGAGCAGCACGAGCGGCTGGCGCGCGGGGCGCAGGTCCAGGTCGCCGACGACGCCGTGCGGGTGGAGCTGCTCGACGCCGCGCTGCACGGCGAGGGCGACTCCCGCGCCCGGCGGCGGGTGTCGGCCGGGATAGCCGAGCTCAAGCGGCTGCGGGCGCTCGGCCAGGTCCAGCGCGACCACGACCTGGTCGGCGTCCTCGCCCGCTACGACGCCGAGCTGCGGGAACGGGACATGGTCGACCTCGACGACCTGATCGCGCTGCCGCTGACCCTGCTGCGTTCGGNGCCGGAGCTGGTCGAGCACTACCGCGCCCGCTGGCGCCATGTCTGGGTCGACGAGTACCAGGACACCGACGAGCTCCAGTACCGACTGCTGGGGCTGCTGTGCCCGCCGGCGGCGAACCTGTGCGTCATCGGCGACCCGGACCAGGCGATCTACAGCTTCCGCGGCGCCGACGTCGGCTTCTTCCTGCGGTTCGAGCAGGACTACCCGGGCGCGGGCACGGTCGCGCTCACCCGCGGCTACCGGTCGACGCGCACGATCGTGCGGGCGGCCCTCGACGTGATCGCTCCGGCGAGCCTGGTGCCGGGCCGGACGCTGACCGCGGTACGGGGCGCCNAGGGGGACGGCCCGGTGCTGCTGCGGCGCTACCGCAGCGAGGCCGAGGAGGCCATCGCGGTCGTCGACACCATCGACGCCGCACTCGGCGGGACCTCCTTCCACGCGCTCGACTCCGGGGTGGACGGCTCGGTGGAGGCGGGCCTGTCATTTGCGGACATCGCGGTGCTCTACCGGACGGCCCGCCAGGCCGAACCGATCATGGAGGCGCTGGCGAAGCGGGGCTTCCCCTTCCAACGCCGCTCGCACCTGCCGCTGGCCGATGCCCCGGCCGTCGCCGCCCTGCTGGCCCTGTTGCGCCCGGCCGGTGCAGCGCACGCGGCCGGTGCGGTCGGCGCCGCCGATGGGGGTGGTGCGGCGGGTGCGGCCGGTGGGGTCCGTGCGGCGGGTGCGGCGGCTGGGCGGGCGGTGTCCGGGTTGCTGCGGGACGCGGCGGCGCAGGCGGTGGAGCTGGCGGCCGCGCTCGGCACCGAACTGGGCGCGTCGCTGCCGGCGGGGTTCGCGGGCTTCCCCGGCGGGCGGGTGCCGACCGAGGCCGAGCTGCGGCTGGCCGTGGAGCTGCTCTCGCCCGTCGCGGCCGCCGCCGGCACCGACCTGGACGGCTTCCTCACGTCGGTCACGATGGCCAGCGAGGTCGACGGGCTCGACCCGCGGGCGGACCGCGTCAGCCTCCTCACCCTGCACGCGAGCAAGGGGCTGGAGTTCGGCCTGGTCCTCATCGTCGGCTGCGAGGACGGGCTGCTGCCGATGCGCTTCGGGCCCGCCGGCCGCGCCACCGTGGCCCCTGGCGAGCGGGCCCCAGGCGAGCAGGCCGACCCGGCCGCGGCGGCGCTGCTGGCCGAGGCCGAGGAGCGGCGGCTGTTCTTCGTGGGCGTCACCCGGGCGCGCCACCGGCTGATCCTGACCTCCGCGGCGCGCCGCCGCGCCGGCACGGACGCCGAGACGCGGCCCTCGCCGTTCCTCGCCGACATCGGCCCGGCCCTGCTGTCGACGGGCGAGGCCGCGAGCACGCGCCCGCGGGCCCGCCGTCCATCGACGGGCCAGCAGCTCAGGCTCGTCTGAACCGCGCGTCCGGTCCGGCGGGGGAGGCGTGGGAGAGCGCCTCCGTGGCTCTTCCACAGGGCTCGGCGTCCGATGTGTCCCTGTGGAAGAGACAGGTGGCGCCGCTCCCCTGCGCCGGGCCACGTTCGGGTCGCGGCGCAGGGTCCGTTCGCGGCGGCCTCAGCGCTTGCGGAGCACCATCGCGAGGTTCCAGGTGACGATCTCGCGGGCGCCGGGCACCTTGAGGATCACCTTCGCCCAGTCCGGCAGGTAGCGCGGCATCGCGTCGAGGATGTCGACGTCGNCGCGGCGGCGGGCCCAGGACAGCGTGTCGGCGACCGACACCGGGAACAGCGTCCGGCCGTAGATGTTCTTCGGTGCCTGACCCTTGCGGCGCTCGAAGCGGGCTGCCGCCCGGTCACCGCCGAGGTAGTGCCACGGTGCCGTCTCGTGGCCGCCCCACGGCGACAGCCAGTTGGTGTAGCTGAGGAAGATCAGTCCGCCGGGGCGGGTGACCCGGACCAGCTCCGAGCACATCCGCCACGGGTCGGGGACGTGCTCCAGGACGTTGGACGTGTAGCACAGGTCGACGCTGCCGGACAGGAACGGCAGGTCCAGCGCGCTGCCCCGGACCCGGCCAGGGACCTCGATGCCGCCGGCCTCCATCTCCGAGACGTCCGGCTCGACCCATACGTAGCGGGCGCCNGCGTCGAGGAAGGCCGAGCGGAAGTAGCCCGGGCCGCCGCCGACGTCCAGCACGAGCTGGCCGGTCAGCGAGGTGTACCGCATGAGCTGGCGCACCGAGTCGGCGGCGATGAGCGAGTAGAACCCCGCCGGGTCGACGGGCTCCTTGCGGTGGGCGAGGAAGAGGGTCTTCGACCGGCCGAGGCCCCAGCCGGAGTACGGCAGGGTGCGCACGAGGGGCGCCTCGCCGTCCGGGCTGTCCGCGGCGCTGCCCGCGGCCGCCTGCTGGGCCGGTGCCGCCGGCTGGATCGGGGCCGCCTGCCGGGCCGGTGCCGCCTGGGTCGGCGGGGTCGCCCCCTTCGCCGGGGTCGCCTCCTTCGCCGGGAGGGCCGCGGACCGCGCCGCGTCCGACGAGGAGGGCCCCGCTGTCGCTGTCGTGGGCTCGGCGGAGGTCGCCGCGGATGCCGCCGTGTCAGACATGGCGGGGACGATAACACTCCGGCCACGGGGGTCCGCCGGCCCCGGGCGAGGGCCGGTCGGTGCCTCGCGGGCGGCGGTCGCGCGAGGTGAGATGCGCCGTCCCCGGTGTATCGCCGCGCGGGCGTCGGGTGCGGTGGACGGAGCGTCTCGCTATGCGTTTGCCCAGCTCGCGCGCGATGTGTGGAATCGGCGGGTCGGGAGGTTTATCGTTTACTTGCTCAACGTTCCCTTGGTTCCGTTGGTTTCTCCTCGTTCCCTGACCCGGCGACGTGCGTTCCCGGTGAACCCAAGGATGGGTGATGGTAGTGGCGCGCCCGACCACCACGTCGGATCCGATGAATTTCCAAAAACTCGGATCCCCGCGAAATTCTGTGCTATCCGCGATCGTCAGGNCAGGTCGCGTGATCCCCGCAAGCCCTCGTCCGGCCAGGTAGCGGCCGGGATGTCCCAGACCTTTGAAACCCTGGGTCGACCCCTGCCACCTGCGCAGAGTGCATTCTCGCCGGCCTGGCGGCACGTACTCGACCGTCCGCTGGGTATCCGCACGGAACTCGACCGCATGCGCCGGCAGGCGCCCTTTTACGACGCGACGGTCGACGAGATCGACGGTCGCCGGATANGGATCGGCGATCACTGGCTCACCGATTTCGCCTCCTGTAACTATCTGGGGCTTGATCTCGATCGGGAGATCATCGAGGCGGTTCCGGCGTACCTGGACCTGTGGGGCACGCATCCGAGCTGGTCGCGGTTGATTGCCAGCCCGCGGCCCTACGACGACATCGAGCGCACGCTGGCGGAGCTGCTCGGCGCGCAGGATGCGCTGCTGCTGCCGACCATCACCCATATCCAGCATTCCGTGCTGCCGGCGCTGGTCGGCCGGGGCGCGCTGTTCGTCGAGCTCCACGCCCACCAGACCGCCCACGACGGGGCCGCGATGGTCGCCAGTCGTGGCGGGACCGTGGCGCGGTTCCGCGAGGACCGGCTCGACCGGCTGGACCGGCTGTTGCGCGCCGCGCCCCACCCCCGGGTGATCTGCGTCGACGGGGTGCACAGCATGACGGGCAACGGGCCGCCGCTCGACGAGCTCCTCCCGCTCGCGCGGGCCCACGACGCGCTGGTCTACGTGGACGACGCGCACGGTTTCGGGGTCGTCGGGCAGCGCGGCCCCGACGAGTCGAGCCCGTACGGCAGNCGCGGCAACGGCATCGTGCGCCATCTCGGCGCCGGCTACGACAACCTGGTGCTCGTCGGCGGGTTCTCCAAGGCGTACTCGTCGCTGCTCGCGTTCGTCGCCTGCCCGACCGAGGTGAAGGAGTACCTGAAGTCCGCGGCCGGGCCGTACATCTTCTCCGGTCCGTCGCCGGTCGCGTCACTGGCGACCNGCCTGGTCGGCCTGCGGGTCAACGAGCAACGAGGCGAGGCGCTGCGGGCCCGGTTGTACCGGCTGACCAGTCGGTTTCTCGACGGTCTGCGCGGGCTGGGCGTGGGCACGCTGAACACCAGCGGATTCCCGATCGTCGAGATCCCGCTGCGGGACGCGGACAACGCCGACCCGCTGGGCCGNTTCCTGTACGAGCGGGGGGTCTTCGCGTCGGTGGTGCCCTTCCCCGTCGTCCCCCGCGACCAGGTCGGGGTGCGGGTGCAGATCACCGCCGCGAACACCGACGACGAGATAGATCATCTTCTCGCCGTCCTCGCCGAGGCCGGCGACCGCTTCCCGTTGGTGGCGGCGAGCGACCCGCCCGATCCCGGCTGAGCCGCCGGCAGGCGGCGACGGCGGCCGGTCAGCCCGCGGGCGGCGCGAGGCGGGCGACCGGCCGCCGGTCGCGGTCGAGCCGGACGTCGGCGTCGCGCACCCGCGCCAGCACCGCGAGGTAGTCGGCCCGGGGGATCTCCAGCGCGCCGAGGTCGACGAGGTGGTCCGTCGTCATCTGGACGTCGAGCAGCACGCCCCCGGCGGCGGTGAACCGCGCGTCGAAGTCGGCGAGGGCGACCTTCGAGGCGTCGGTGCGGGCGTGGAACATCGACTCGCCCGCGAACACGCCGCCGACCCCGACCCCGTAGACGCCGCCGACGAGGTCGTCGCCGTCCCAGACCTCGAGGCTGTGCGCCCAGCCCAGGGCGTGCAGACGCGCGTAGCCGTCGATCAGCTCGTCGGTGATCCAGCCCGACGTGCCGTCGCGCTGGCAGCCGCGGACCACCTCGACGAAGGACTCGTCGACGGTCGTCGTCCACCCGCAGTTGCGCAGCCGCTTGCGCAGCGACCGGTTCACCCGGACCCCGCCGGCCGGGATCACCGCTCGCGGATCGGGGCTCCACCAGGGCAGGTCGTAGCCGCCGGGGCGGCCGGGGGACAGATGCCGCACCCGGCGGGCGGCGACGGCGGCCCGCAACAGCGCGCGCAGGCCACCCGCGCCGGCCGGCGCCGGCTCGCCGACCTCGGCGACCTCGGCGGCCCCCACACCCTCGGCGCCCGCTGCGCCCTCCGGTTCGTCGCCGGTGGGCCACGGGAACGCCCCCGCCCGGTAGGCGCCGACGAGCGTCGCCGGGTCCAGCGTGCCCCCGACCGCGACCGGTGCCCGCCCGGGACTGCGCAGCAGCGAGAAGCCGTCCCACACGGTGGGACCCACCGGGCGGGGCGCCGCGGTCACCGCCACGGGCTGCCTGCCGGCGTCGTCGGTCCGGGGGCCACCGGTGTGTTGCGCACGCCACCCTCCCTCGTCGGGGCGCGGCCGCCGGTGCGGCGAGCCCCGCGGTCGGCCGCGGGATCGCGGGTCGCCTCCCGGGCGCTCGTCTCCCGTGCGCTCGTCTCCCGTGCGCTCGTCTCCCGTGCGCTCGTCTCCCGTGCGCTCGTCTCGCGGGCGTTCGCCTCGCGGGGCGTCGCGAGCCCGACCGGCTCCCGCGTCGCGGTCTCCAGGTCGATCGTGCCAGCCGTCGCCGCGGCCTGCCGGAGTTGTTCGGTAACCAGCTCGGACGGGCCGGGTTCGCCGAGGAAGTAGCCCTGGGCGAGGTCGCAGCCGACATCGCGCAGCATCCGCACCGCCGCCGCGGTCTCCACCCCCTCGACGACGATCCGCAGGTCGAGGGCGTGGGCCAGGCTCACGGTGGACCGCACGATCGCCTCGGCCCGGCTGTCGTCCGCCACCCGCTGGATGAACGACTTGTCGAGCTTGAGCACGTTCACCGGCAGTTCGAGCAGCCGCGCCAGCGACGAGTAGCCGGTGCCGTAGTCGTCGACGGCGATGCCGACGCCCAGCGCCCGCAGCTCCCCGAGCACGGTGGCCGACCGTACCCGGTCGAGCATGAGCGTCGTCTCGGTGATCTCCAGCTCCAGCGCCGCCGGGCTCAGGCCGAAACCGGCGAGCATCCCGCTGACCTGCGCGGGAAAGCCCCGATCGAGCAGGTCGGAGGCGGACAGGTTGACGGCCACGGCGACCTCGAGGCCGGCGGCGTGCCAACGTCGACACTGGTCGAGAGCGGTGTGGAGCACCTCGATCGTGAGCATCCGCATGAACCCCGCCTGCTCGGCCAGCGGGACGAACTCCTCCGGGCCGAGCAGGCCCCTGGTCGGGTGCCGCCAGCGGACGAGGGCCTCGACCGCGT
The DNA here is from genome assembly GCF_001420875.1 of Frankia sp. AvcI1. NCBI lineage: Bacteria > Bacillati > Actinomycetota > Actinomycetes > Frankiales > Frankiaceae > Frankia > Frankia sp. AvcI1. Next base: position 132,785 of record NZ_LJFZ01000009.1, read on the forward strand.
CCATCCGTCCGGAGCCGAGATCGACCTTGACCTGGTAGTGCACCTCCAGCTGGCCGGTGCCGAGGGCGGCCCNCAGGGACTCGATCAGGTCGAGTCGGACGAGGCTGTTCACGTCGGCGCCCGGCCGGTAGGACTCCACGCCGGTGCGGCCCGACTTCGCCGCGTACATCGCCACGTCGGCGCGCTGCAGCAGGGTGTGCGCGTCCTGGGCGTGGTCCGGGTAGACGGCCGCCCCGATGCTCGCGCCCACGTGCAGCGTCACACCTCCGACGTCGAAGGGATCGGCCAGCACGGTCAGCACCCGGTCGGCGACCCGGCGGGCGGCGTCGGCGTCGGCGTGTTCGAGCAGCACCGCGAACTCGTCGCCGCCGAGGCGGGCGTGCAGGTCGCCCGGGCGCAGGGCGTCGGAGATCCGGGTGCCGACCTGGGTCAGCAGCGCGTCCCCGACCTGGTGGCCGAGCGAGTCGTTGATCTCCTTGAACCGGTCGAGGTCGAGCAGCAGCAGGGCGAAGGTGTCCGGCCCGGTGGTGTGCTGCTCGGCCCGGGTCAGCCGCTCGATGAAGCCGCGGCGGTTGGCCAGGCCGGTGAGGTCGTCGGTGCGGGCCAGCACCCGGCTCTCCGCGAGCTGCTGGACCTCGATGAAGGTGAAGGCCGCGCGGGCCAGGGCGGAGAGCACCGTCGCCGCCGCGAGTGCCACGGTGACCGCCGGCAGGTCGATCGCGGCGCCGAGCACCAGCAGGCCCAGCGCGACCGTCGCCAGCACCAGCGGCACGGCGATCACGCCCCACCCGGACATCTTCGCCGGCGGCTGCCAGCGCGGGCGCAGCCAGGACGCCAGCGCCGGCATCAGCACCGACAGCAGCCACAGGCTGGACAGCACCCCGTTCGACGGCGTGTGCCCGGCGGTGACGATCACGAGCAGCAGCGAGTCGGCCAGGGCGAAGCTCACCAGCCCGGCGCCCAGCAGCCACCACACTCGCCCCGGGCGCCAGCCCAGCAGCCCGAACACGGTGACGACGAGCAGGACCAGCAGCAGATCCGCCAGCGGGTAGATGACGTTGACGGTCATCGTCCACGCGCTGTGCTCGGGGTTGGCCCGCGCCATCGCCACCCCGATGCCGCTGGTCAGGGCGGCCACGCCGAGCAGCCCGACGAACGCGTCCAGCCAGATGCTGCGGTGCAGCCGGACCAGCCGTCGGCGCAGCAGCAGGATCACGGNGACGTAGCAGGCCGGGTAGAACAGCAGCCAGGCAAGATCGGCCAGCGAGGGCTGGAGGTCGTCGCCCCGCCCGTCCACGGCGACGTTGTGGTAGATCGTCCCGCAGCCGTAGCTGATGAGCCCGGCGCCGAGCAGTGCCCAGGGGGCGCGCTCGCCGCGGACGAGGACGGCGCGGGACACGCAGATCAGGCCGGAGCCGATGGCGACGCCCCAGCTCAGCGACCGGGCCTCGTCGCCAAAGCGCGGCATGTCCACGAACGAGGCGACGGACAGGGCGAGCGTGGCGAGGATGAGCAGGAGCTGGGCAAGCCGGATCAGCCGGAAGCGGCGCGGGGGAGGTGGCGATGTGGTCAACCGGTCATCCCCCCGCCGGTAGCTGCCTGCGAAGCCGCGAGCCGGGCTCCCGGTTGCGGCCCGGCGCGATCGGTGTGCGCGAGCCGGTCGACCGGCCGCCGCGGCGCGCCGCCCGCCGAGCAGACCGCCGGGCGCGGACCGGGCCGCGTGCCCGCCCCCGTCGGCCTGGGCTGCGCCCCGGAGTCCGGCCGGCGGGCACGCTGTGTGATCGCCTGTGGGGCGGGCGTAACGATGCCAGCGCCTTCGTGCAAAAGGGTACGGACACCCCGCAGGCCCCNCCACCCGGACACCCGACGGCCGTCCTGGCGGCTACCGGACGGAACATGCCTGGATTGTCGTACATCCGGGTTTCCCGGCATTACGGGTGGAAGTCCGTCGCGGGATGCCTGTGGTGATGTTGGGTCTGGCGGGCCGGTACGGCGGGGATGACGTTCTACGAGCGACTCTCCGTGTACGGATGGGTGGCTGTCGTCACCGGCGGGATCCTGTCCGTCGTGGGTCCCGGTCGCTTTGAGGGAGAAACCACGGTCCGCCTCCGCGCCGGCGGTGGCGGAGAGGAGCACCCATGCAGATCGGCCTGTCCCTGCCCGACTTCACCTCACCGCAGGGCCCGGAGCGGCTCGGCGAGGAGCTGGCCGACGTGGCCCGCACCGCCGACGCGGCCGGCTTCGACCACCTGTCGGTCATGGACCACTTCTTCCAGATCCCGCTGGTCGGCCCGGCCGAGAACGAGATGCTGGAGGCGTACACCACCCTTGGTTTTCTCGCCGCCCACACCCGGCGGGTGAAGCTGCTCACCCTGGTCACCGGAGCCGTCTACCGAGAGCCGGGCGCCCTCGCCAAGATCATTACCACGCTCGACGTCCTCTCCGGCGGTCGGGCCTGGCTCGGCATCGGGGCGGCCTGGTACGAGGCCGAGGCGGCGGGCCTGGGCCTGCCGTTCCCGCCGCTGGCCGAACGCTTCGAACGCCTCGAGGAGACCCTCGAGATCTGCCTGCGGATGTGGAGCGACGACGAAGGCCCTTATCACGGCCGGCACCACCGGCTCGCCCGGCCGCTCAACTCACCGCAGGTGCTGGCCCGACCACACCCGCCCATCCTGATCGGCGGCGGCGGAGAACGGAAGACGCTGCGGCTGGTGGCCCGTTACGCCCAGGCGTGCAATCTCTTTCCCGGCCCGGAGCTGCCGCGAAAGCTCGACATCCTGCGGGCGCACTGCGAGACCGAGGGCCGGGACTACCGCGAAATTCTGAAGACCACGACCTATTCCTTCGACGTCGGACCGAACGGGGAACGCGTCGAAAGAATTCTCGACGACCTGGGCCGGCTGGCCGAACTCGGCGTGCAGGCGGTCATCGGCGGTGTGCGGGACGTGTGGCGGCTCGAGCCGCTGTACATCCTCGGCGAGCGGGTGATCCCGGTCGCGGCGGGGCTCGGCACCGCTGCCTGAGGCCGGCCCTGCCGGGCCCCGCGGATGGCCCTGAGAGCGGGCCGTGGGCGGGACCGGCGCCGAGCGGCCGGCTCCGGGTGGGCCGGCGTGGCCCGTGGGCACCCACCCGGAACCGACCTGGGTGCCGGTCTTCGAGGGGGCAACTCGTTGCCGACCGGCACCCGGAGTGCGGCCCCACGGCCGGGGACCTCCCGTCCACCCGGGCGCAGCCGCGCGATCTCGAGTTCACCGCGCCCCGGGCGGCCTGACCAGAGCATCGGTGAGGCGATCGGCCGGGCAGACCCACGGCCGGGGCCGGCCGCGTCGGCCGGGTCGGCCGGCGACCGGACAGGAAAGGGACATCAGGGCCGCACCGCTTCCGTTTCCGGTATTTCTGCCCGTTCGTCTCATCCCACTGACTACCCTGATCTCGGGGCGCGGCGGTGGCGAGAGAACGGAGTCGGCGTGTCGGTCGATAGGCATCCGGGATGGGCGCCGAACATTCTCCGGCGCTTTCGTGAGGCGCACGGCCTGACGCAGGACGGCCTCGCCGAACGGCTGCGCGGGTTGCCGGAAAAGAGCGGATTCACCCCGCCGGCGGCGACCGCGGAAATGATTCGTCGGCACGAGCTTGGCAGGGTTTTTCCTGGGGTCGCCTATCGGCGCTCCTACTCCCAGTTGTTCGGGGTCACGGAGCCCGAGCTGGGTTTCCGGCCACCGCTGCCGGGGGAGTCCGTCGCCGCCGGGCGTACCGGCAGGTCCGGGCCGCCGGCGGGGGACGTGGACACGGACGTGGACGTGCACGCGGACGTGGACGTGGCCTGGTCGGGACTCGTGAGCCTGGCGGGCAGCCGCCCGCAACCGCCCGACTCGGGGCGGCTCGAATCAGGTCGCAGACCAGGCGTGGCGGCGACGGCCGAGTCGGTGCCGGCCGGTGCGGTGGCAGCCGGTGCGGTGCCGGCTGGTGGGGTGTCCGGTGGTGCGGTGCTGCCTGGATCGACCGGCGGAGGGCAGCCAGAGGCGGTGGGTTCCTCCGGAACGTGGACACGGCGCAGCACCGAGCTGCTGGCCGCCTACCTGGCCGCCGCGGTGCAGGGCCCGACGGGCGCGCGGCCGTCGGCCGGGGCAGTGCCGGCCCGGGGATCGGCGTCCGGCGCGCCGATCGTGGTACCCGCGGCCCGCAGCGCCGGGCCGGCGCGCGCACGGCCGGTTCCCGCGCCCGCTGCCGCGGCGGCGACCCGGCCGGCGCAGGCAGACGAGTGGGATGCCGTCCGCCTCGCCCACGAGTGGCTGTTGTTGGAACCGCCCCAGGTCGCGGAGCTCGCCGCCGGGCGGCATGTCGGCGCGGCCCTGGCGGAGAAGGTGGAGGGACGGGTCGGGCAGTTTCGCCGGCTGGACGACTATGTCGGCGGGCGTGACCTCGTGAGTCTGGTCGAACGGGAGCTTCTCGGCACCGTGACGATGCTGCGTGAGGCGGTCTACGACGCCGCGGTCGGTCGCCGGCTGCTGTCGTCGGTGGCCCAGCTCTGCCAGCTCGCCGGGTGGATCGCCGCCGACGCGGGGCGGCACGGGGCGGCGGTGCGCTTCCTCACCGGCGNCATCCGGGCCGCGCACGCCGGCGGGGACACCGCGCTGGCCGCGAACCTGATCTCCACCCAGGCCTACCAGATGGTCAACCATGCCGATGCCCGGCAGGGGGTGNTGCTCGCGCAGACCGCGTGCGCCGGGGTCGGGCGCTCGGCGTCGGCGACCACCCGGGCGCTGCTCGCCGACAGGCTCGCCTGGGCGCATGCCCGAGCCGGGGAGCGACGGGCCTGCGAGCAGACGCTCGCCGTCGTGGAACGGCTCTACGACCGCGCCGATCCGGCCGCGGACCCCNCATGGGTCTACTGGCTGGACGCCCGCGAGATCGACGTCATGGCCGGCCGGTGCTGGACCGAGCTGCGCCGCCCCGACCGGGCCGAGGATCGGCTGCGCCACGGCCTGACCGGCTACGACCCGCTGCGCGCCCGGGAGATCTCGCTGTACGAGACGTGGTTCGCCGAGGCCCACCTGCAGCGGGGCGACGTCGAGCAGGCCTGCGAGCGTGCCGTCCGCGCCGCCCGGCTCGACGCCCGGGTGAACTCCGCGCGCACCGCCGAACNCCTGCGCATGCTGGCCCGCCGGCTCGGCGGGTACCGCTCCGTGCGGGCGGTCCGCGAGTTCGACGAGGTCTACCGGACGCTGCGGGAGACGGTCCCCGGCGGCGGTCGGCCGCGCCCGGAACCGGCCGAGGCGCCGCGGCCCGCGCCGCCCCCCGCGGCCCGCTCCGGCGCAACCGAACCGGTGGCATCGACCGGTCGGGGGACTCCGGCCGTGGCGAGATCGGCGGGCAGCCCGGTTCCCGCCGGGACTGAACGGCACTGAGGCTAGCCGGGCGGCGACAGGGCCGCGGCCAGCCTGCGCCACTGCGCCAGGGGCGGCGTCCCGCCAGCAGTGATCAGGTGGATGCTGACGTGGTCGGCGCCGGCCTGATGATGCTCTGTCAGGCGGTCGACCACGGTCGCCGGGTCGCCCCAGGCCACCAGCCCGTCGACGAGACGGTCGCTGCCGCCGTCGGCGAGGTCGTCCGCGGTGAAGCCGATGCGTAGCAGGTTGCGGGTGTAGTTGACCCGCCTCAGGTAGACGGCTAGCGCGGCTCGGGCAGCGCCCCGCGCGGCCGTCGGGTCGGATTCCAGCAGGACCATCTGGCCGGGGGCCAGCAGCGGGCCGTCGCCGAGGATCTCCCGGGCCTGCCGGGTGTGCGCCGGGGTGACCAGGTATGGCACGGCCCCGGCGGTGCGCTCGCGGGCGAGGCCGAGCAGGCGCGGGCCGAGGGCGGCGAGCGCCCGTTCGGCGGGCGGCACCGGCGGGATCGCCTTGTCGAGTCGGTCCAGGTAGTCGACGACGGCCTGGTAGGGACGTTCGTAGCGGCGTCCGGTCCGAGGCTCGACGGACTCCTTGTGCCCGGCGCCGATGCCGAGCAGCAGCCGGTCCGGATGATCCCTGACGATCGCGACGCGGCGGCGCGCGACGAGCTCGGCCGGCTCGGTCCAGGCGTTGATGATGCTGGTCGCCGCCGTGATCCGCGACGTCGCCGTGAGGATCTGCGCCGGCAGGTCCAGATCGCCCGCGGCATTGCCGAACCAGATCGCTCCGAATCCCAGGTCCTCCAGCTCGCCCGCGATCTCCGCCCGCTCACTCGCCTCTGCCGNCCACTGGTGCTGGCCCGTGCACACCCCGAACCGTCCGGTCCTGACCGTCATCGCTCCGCCTCTCCGGCGCGCCCCCGTACCCGGTCGTGTGGCTACGCCCCTCAAGCCTGCGCGCGACCGGTGCTCGACGCCTCCCGCACGGCGACCGGGATGATGAGGCGGGCTAGCGGAGCAGCGCGAGGTAGTCCGTGCTGGCGTGCACCGCGGAACCAATCATGATCGCCGTGAGCGCGCTGGTCGCCAGCAGGACCGTCGCGGGCACCCGGGTGGCGCTGGCTGACCCGTCGAGGAGTGCCACCATCCTTTCCGTGACGCCGCTGTGGTCGAAGCCGCACGTGGTCGGCGTTGACCGGGATACTCCCGCGTCGCCCGGTCGGTGCCCCTGGGTCTCCCGCAGCGTCGCCAGCGAGACCTTCCCGAGCGCCTGCGCGAGGACGCGCCGCTGCCCAGTCGCGCGGGCCGCGTGCTCGTCCGCCCACCGCTCGCAGGCGCTCTCGACGAGACCGGGCAGGTGTCTGAGCAGCGGGTCCACCGCCGCGCAGCAGGCGACGACCATCCGCAGCCAGTGATGTCCACCGGTGAGGTGGGCGNGCTCGTGGGCGAGCACGGCCTCCCGCTCGGCGCTGTCCAGGCAGTCGAGCATGCCCGCGGTGATGACGACCCGTCCCCCGGTGACGCCACCGACCGCACAGGCGTCGGGCCGGCGCTGCGGGAGGACATGGACCCGACCGGGCGGCAGCCGGCGGACCAGCCGCTCCGCCCTGATCAGGTCCCGGCCGATCCGAGCGGCCGCGGTCAGCAGCATGCCGGCGGCGGCACCGACGGCCAGAACGGCCGTCGCGCCCGCGAGTGACGGCGGAAGCTCGGCCTGCGGTGCCCTGACGGTCGCGCCGAGCCGGTGCGCGAGAGCCGGCACCCGATCGGCGAAGCTGGCCGCCAGCAATGTCAGGGACGACACCCAGCCCGCCGCCGCGAGCACGGCGCCGGTGGTAAGCGCCGCCGGCTTCACCCGGTAGGGCAGCCGTCGGGCGAGGGCCGGTGCGCACACCGCGACGATGANGTTGACGACCAGGGGAACCCAGACCATGTACCTCACCGGTGCCCCCGGTGACTCATCAGCCCGGCCTGCCGCGCGGACGGCGGGCCGGGACTCGGCGACCCCGCCGAAGTCCTACTCATGATCGCGCGCCCGGTGGCTCGCCGGCGGCGGGCGGCGGGCCACCGCCGGTCGGGGGTTCATCCTCGGCGGCGGCCAGCAAGGCGAGGAGGGTGGCCTCGTCGTCGGCCGTGAGCCCGGCGACGAAGTGGCTGAGGACCTCGGTCCGGCCGCGGCCGTCCCCGAGCAGCCCGCGCATCCGATCGGCGAGCTGCCGGGCCGCCGCCGCCGTCGGGGTGTAGGCGTGACCACGGCCGGCGACTGTCCGTTCCAGCATGCCCTTGCCGTGCAGCCGGGCGAGCGTCGTCGCCACGCTCGTGTAGGCGAGTTCGTGGCCGTCCCGGACCAGGGCCTCCTGGGTCTGGCTCGGGGTGAGCGGCCCGCCGGCCTCCCACAGCACGGCGAGGACGGCGGACTCCAGCTCGCCGGCCACCCGCCGCCCGGGCCCCCTGTCACGCATGGCCGGAAGTCTAGCCGCCGACTACGACAACGGTAGTGCTACTATTTCTGTAGTACTACATGAATAGATTATGTGTGTCGCCGCCCATGTGCGGTGCCGGCCCTGATCGGAGTCACGGTGGGACCAACGCAGATCNGTGGCCTGCCGGCGCATGCGCTGCTCGTGCATGTCGTCGTCGTGCTCGTGCCNCTCACCGCGCTGCTGGTCGTGCTGTCGGCCGTCTGGCCCGCCGCCCGGCGCCGNCTCGGTGTGCTCACGCCGTTGGTGGCCCTGGTCGCGGTCGTGAGTGTGCCGCTGACCACCCATGCCGGGGAATGGCTCGAGGCTCGGGTCCCTCCGGATGCGTTGGTCCGCCGGCACGCCGAGCTGGGCGACGGCCTGCTGCCGTGGGCGATCGGGTTGTTCGTCCTGGCGGCGGCGGTCTGGTTGTGGGGTCGGCGCAGCGAGCTCGGCGGGTCCGCCGACGGCGGGACGCACGCGGCCGCCCGCCCCGGTGGGCTGGCCGTGATGATCGTGCTCGCGGTCCTGAGCGTGGTTGTCGCGGTCGGCTCGGTGGTGCAGATCTACCGGATCGGTGACAGCGGGGCGAAGGCCGTCTGGCACGACAGTTTCAGTCCGAACCCCGGACCTGGCGAACACGGCTGAACCTGCGCGACACCTCGCCAGGCCGTCAGCCCACGCCGGTCCGTCAGTCCTCGCCGTGCCGGCGTCAACAGGGCCACGTGCCTCGCCTGCCGCCCGCCGCCTCGCCGCCCGCCGCCTCGCCGCCTCGCCGCCTGCCGAGGTGCCGCGTCCGGCTGCCCGTGCCGCTCAGCCGGCGCTCGCGCCGATGAGCCGGGCGTACAGAGTCAGGTGGGCGCTGGCGGCGCCGGCCCAGGTGTAGCCGGTGGCCAGGGTCCGGCCACGTTCGGTCGCCGCCGGGTCGCGGGCGCCGGCGGCGGCGAGCAGCGCGTCGCCCAGCTCGTTCGGGGTGCTCGCGTAGCGCACCGCCGGTCCCAGGACCTCGCGCAGCACCGGCAGGTCCCGGGCCACGACCGGCACCCCGGCGGCGAGCGCCTCCAGGGCGGCCAGCCCGAACCCCTCCTTCGTCGACGGGAACGCGAACGCCGCCGCCTGCGCGACCAGTGCCGGCAGCGCGCCGTGGTCGACCGGGCCGAGGATCAGCGGCGTCACCTCCAGCTCCGTCGCACGTGCCAGCACCGCCTCGCGGTAGCCGCGGTAGTCGAACAGCGTCTCGCCGCCGCCCACGACCAGGGCCAGCTCCGGGCGGGCCCGGCGGACCAGCGCCATCGCCTCGACCAGGTCGGCGGTGCCCTTGCGCGGTTCGATGCCGCCGACGGCCAGGACGTAGGGACCGAGCCGGTCCGCCCAGGCCCGCCGGGCGGCGCCGTCGCCCGCGGCGGCGGCGAAGCGGGCGGCGTCGACGCCGTTCGGGATCACCGTCGGGCGGATTCCCCAGCCGCGCTCGACCTCGGCGGCCACGGCGGCGGAGACGCAGACGTGTGCCCGCGGGGCGACGACCGCGCGTTCGTGGCAGGCGGCGAGCTCCGGCGTGGTGAACGCGTCGAGGTGGTGGATCGTGCGGATGGCGTGGGCCGGCCCGCGGGGACCGGGGGGACCGGCGGCGTCGAGCACGGCGTTGGCGCTGATGCAGTCCTGGGCGTGCACGGCGTCGTAGCCGGCGGCGTCGAAGGCGGCGGCCAGGACGGCGATCGAGCGCAGGATCCGCGGGCCCACCGGCTCGTCCGGCACCTCCCCGAAGGGCACCGCTCGCACGCCGACGCGGGGATCGACGGCGCGGAAGAAGCCGCCGTCGCCGCCGCGGGCCAAGGTCCACACGTCGACCTCGGCGCCGAGGTCGACGAGTGCCTCGGCCAGCGCCAGGGTGTGCACGACCCCGCCGCGGGGCCGCGTGGAGTAGGTCAGCAGCGCGACCCGCACCGGATCTCCCGTCTCACCGGATCTCCCGGCCGGCGCGGTGGTGCAGCTCGCGGTGGTGCAGCTCGCGGTGGCGTTCTCCGCGGATCGCGCTCATCGTCCGATCGGCGACCAGGGGCCGCCCCAGGTCTGCCCGACCATCCGAGCGCCGTCCGCCGTCGGCCCGGCGAGCGTGCCCGCGCGGACCTGGTGCGCGCGGACCTGGCGCGCGCGGCGGTCACGGACCTGTTCGGCGAGGTAGGCGGCGTCCCGCGCGATGCCGGCGAACCGGCCCGACCCCCAGGTGTGCAGCCACGGCAGGCCGAGCAGGTACAACCCGGGCACGGCGGTCACCCCGCGGCGGTGCTGCGGATGCCCGGCGCCGTCGAAGATCCCGGCGTGTAGCCAGCGGTAGTCGCGGGTGAACCCGGTCGCCCAGACGACGGCGGCCACGTCGGTGACGGCGAGGGCCGGCCCGGTGGCACTCGGGGGCTGCCAGACCGGCGTGTAGCGACTCGGGCCGACCGCCACGTCGAGCCCGTTGGCGGCGATGTGGGCGTCGATCAGCTCGTTGATGCCGTTGTAGACCTCGTCGGCGGCGTCGAGGTTCGCGGCGAGGTCGTCGGCGAAGGCGAACCGGCCGGCGTCGACGCCCGTCAACCGGCCGTGCAGCACCATCCCCTGGCGGGCGAAGGCGCGCAGGTCGATGTCGCGCCCACCGTCGCGACCGGTGACGTAGTGGTTGGTGCGGTCGGCGCTGCGCTCCTCGACCGGCCTGTCGGTGACGGGCCTGGCGTAGTGGCCGGTGTCGTGCATCCAGGCGATGACGTCGCGGCCCCGGTAGCGGCGGGCGAACCGGGGCGCGTAGCCGACCGCGAGGTGCACCTGCCGGCCGGCGAGGTGCAGGTCCTCGGCGATCTGCGCGCCCGACTGTCCGGTGCCGACGACGAGCACCGGTCCGGCGGGCAGGTCCGCGGGGCGCCGGTAGCGCGCGGAGTGCACCTGGTGCAGGTCGGCCGGCAGCCGCTCGGCCAGCCGCGGGATCGCGGGGGTGTGGTAGCCGCCGGTGGCGACGACGACCTGGTCGGCGACGAGCTCGCCGGCGGTGGTGCGCACGGCGAAGCCGCCGGCCGGGTCCGCGGCGCCGGGCCCGTCGCCGAGCGGGCGCAGGGAGTTCACCGCGGTGTGCTCGCGGACCGGCGGATCGAAGCTCGCGCGGTAGCCGTCGAGCCAGGCGACGATCTCGNACTTCACCATGAAACCGTTCGGGTCGGGCCCGTCGTAGGCGTGGCCGGGCAGCCGGCACTGCCAGTTCGGCGTGACCAGGCAGAAGCTGTCCCAGCGAGCGTCGGACCAGGTGTGCAGGGCGGTGTCGCGTTCGAGGACGGCGTGGTCGACGCCGTCGGCGGTCAGATGCCAGCTCATCGCGAGCCCGGCCTGACCGGCGCCGATCACGGCCACGGGGAGGTGTTCGACCGTGTCGGGCGATTCCCGGCCGGCCGCTCCCACGTCACGCGCTCCCACGTCGGGCGTTTCCCTGTCGGGCGACCCCGAGGTAGGCGTCGGGACGGCGGTCGCGCAGGTGGTACATGCCCGCCCGGGCGGACGACAGCATCGCCGGGAGGTCCACCGTGGCGTAGGCGACGCCTGGCCGGGTCCCGGTCGTGGCGAGCACCGCGCCGCCGGCGTCGACGACCTTGGCGCTGGCGACGAACCGCAGCGACCCGAAGCTCCCGGACTGGTTCGCCGACACCCACAGCACCTGGTTCTCCAGCGCGCGGGCCCGGTCGAACAGGTCGAACCGGTGCGTCCAGCGGTCGTCGGCGAGGTCGGGCGCGCGGAAGGTGCGGGCCGCGGGCCACGCCGACAGGCAGGCCACGATCTCGGCGCCGTCGAGGGCCAGCGCCCGCGCTGCCTCGGGGAACGCCTTGTCGTAGCAGATCAGCATCCCCATCCGGCCCAGCGGGGTGTCGAACGCGGCGAAGCTGTCGCCCGCCCGGTACGAGGCGCCCTCGCCGAGGGGTTGGTGCACCTTGCGGTGCACCCCGAGCAGACCGTCGCCGCTGACCGCGACCGCGGTGTTGTAACGCAGGTCGCCGTCGGCCTCACACAGGCCCGCGGTGACGACCAGATCCCCGGCCAGTGCGGCGAGCCGGCGCACCTGGGGGCCGTCGAGGTCGAGGGCCGGCGGCAGCGAGNTGGTCCCGTCGCCGCTCGTCCCATCGGTGNTCGTCCCATCGGTGCTGGTTGCGTGGGGGGCCGAGGCCGTGGCGCCGTCGAGGGTGGTNAGATAGCCGCCCAGGGCCGCCTCGGGCAGGACGACCAGCCCCGCGNCCCGCGCCCGCGCGGCGTCGAGGATCGAGGCGATGCGGGCGAAGGCGTCGGTCAGGTCCCGGCCGAAGTCGGCCGCGACCGCGGCGACGGTGATCACTCGACCTCACCGGCCGGTCCCAGCCCGGTGACGGTGCCGGGCACGCCCTCGGTGAGTTCGCCGTCCGGCCAGCGCAGGGCCACCCCGGCGCCGGTCGTCAGCGCCCCGCAGACCTTGGAGGTGGCGCAGCCCGCGTCCGCGACGCCGCGGCCGGGCGCGTCCGCGGTGAGCATCGCGAAGCCCGGGAAGCACGACAGCCAGTCGGCGACGCCGGCGGAGTCCGGGCGGGGCACCGCGGCGACGTCCAGCACGGCCCCGCAGCCGCTGGCCTCGGCGAGCATGCCGAGCGTGCCGACCAGGCCGGCCATGCTGACGTCCTTGGCGGCGGCCGGGGCGGTGCGGGCGACGAACCCGGTCATCGCGGCGAGCTCGTCGGCGCCGCGGGAGGTGGTGGAGTCCCACTGCCGCCCGGTGTGACCGCGCCGCCAGGTCCCGCCGAGGTCGGCGGTCAGCGAGACGGCGTGCCCGGCCTGCCCACCGCCGGCCGGCACGGGCCGCGCGCTGCGGCCCAGCGCGGTGACCGTCAGCGCGGCCGGGACGCCGAACTGGGTGTGCCCACCGAGGATCGGCAGCCGGTAGGCCGTGGCCGCCGCGCGCAGCCCGGACAGCACCCGGGCGGCGAAGGAGGCGTCCCGGGCTCCGACGGCGTCGAGCAGTCCGACGGGATCGGCCCCCATCGCCGCCAGGTCGTTGGCGTTGACGAGCACCCCGCACCAGCCCGCCCATTCCGGATCCCGCTCGACAAGCGAGGGCACGATGGCGTCGCAGGCGGCGACGAGGTCGCTGCCCGGCACGGGGGCGCCGTCGTCGCCGACGAAGCCGGCACCGCCGGGCCGCAGGCCGCCGAGCAGCGCGCCGAGGGGTGCCTTGGTCGCCGCGGCCTGGCGGGCGAGGCGGTCGATCGGCCAGCGCATCAGCACGTGCGGCTTGCCCGCGACCGTGCAGGGACGCACCGAGCGCCAGCCCAGCCGCTGGAACGCCGGCTCGCCGGCGGCCTGGACGGTCGCCTCGAACCGCAGCACCCCGGCCTGCTCGGCGAACGCGCAGGCCGCCCGGACCAGCGCCGAGCCGATCCCCGCGCCATGTCCCGCGCCATGTCCCGCGCCATGTCCCGCGCCGCCGCGGGCGGGCCGGACGACGGCCAGCCGCCCGCCCCTCCACCAGCCGAGATCGGCGCCGGTCGCGCAGTGCAGCCGGACGCCGCCGAGCAGCTCCCCGCCCGCCGCGCGAGCGAGCAGGACGACGGTGCGCTCGTCGTCGTCCGCATCGTCATGATCGGTGCCGCCGCGGGCGGTGCCGCCGAACAGCCCCTGCTCGACGACGAAGACGTCACGGCGCAGCCGCCGATAGGCCGCGAGATCCGCCCGCTCGGTCGCCACGTCGATCGTCCATGCCGGTGGCCGGGTCGCCGGCGCGGGCACGCCGAGCAGGACGCCCCCCAGATCCATCAGGCACCCGCCGAGGGCAGCGGGCTGCACGCGCCGCAGGCGGCGCAGCCCGCGCGTTGACCCGAGCCGGCCATGCCGGCGGCGCGCAGCAGCGCCGCGACCCGCACGGTCACGTCGGCGACGGTCGCCGCGGGGGGAGGGCTCGCCCCGTCGACGTCGAACGCCAGCGTCCCCGCGATCGGCCGCAGCGGCACGACGAACGGGTAGACGCCCATCTCGACGAGCTCGGCGGCGCCCGCGACCAGCTCGTCCGGGTTCTCCCCGAGACCGACGATCAGGTAGGTGGAGACCTGGTTGCGGCCGAACACCCGCACCGCCTCCCGCCAGGCGGCCCGGTACTGCGCCATCGCCACGGTGGCCTTGCCCGGCATCCAGCGGCGGCGTACCGCGTCGTCCAGCGACTCGACGTGGAGGCCGACGCTCACCGCGCCGGCCTCGCGCAGCTCGGTCAGCACGGCGAGATCGCCGGGCGGCTCGCACTGCACCTGCACGGGCAGGCCCGGCACCGCGGCGGCGACCGCCCGCACGCAGNGGGCCAGGTGGCGGGCCCCGCGATCGCGCCCCGCGGTGGTCCCGGTGGTCATCACCATCTGGCGGACCCCGTCGAGGCGGACCGCGGCCTCGGCGACCTCGGCGAGCTGCTCCGGGGTCTTCACCGCGGTGGTCGCGCCGTGGCGCAGGGACTCCTCGATGGCGCAGAACCGGCAGCGCTCCTCGGCCCGATAGCGGATGCAGGTCTGCACGACCGTGGTGGCCAGCACGTCCGCGCCGTGCAGGCGGGCGAGCTGGTCGTAGGGGACGCCGTCGGCGGTGCGCAGGTCGTAGAACGCCGGCCGGCGAACCGGCTCGACGGTCAGGCCGAGATCGGCCCCGTCGAGCAGCAGGCGCCCCTCGCTCACCCGGTACGGGCTGGTGGGGACGATCGGCAGCGCGGTGCCGACCCCACCGAGCAGGACATGACCGTCGTCGGACGGGCCCNCCCCGCCGCGGCGCGCGACGGGCGCGTCCACCGCCACCCCGTGGACGGCGAGATCGCTTCTCAGCGCGGTGCTGGTCATGTGCTCACACCAGGTAGGTGGAGTTGATGATGGCGCCCTTGCGGGCGTAGTGGATCAGCGCGTCCTGGACGTCGAGCGGGTGCGCCGGGACGACCCCGCTGATGAGGTCCTCCTCGCGGGCGCCGTGCAGGGCGAGCCCGAAGCGGCAGCAGTAGACCGTGNCGCCCTCGGCGATGAACGTCTCCAGCGCCAGGTTGATGTTCGTCTCGCCGGGGAAGGCCGCGTCGCCGGTCGTCGGGAAACCGCGGTTGGCGATGCAGTTGATCGCGCCGGGGCCGTAGAAGTAGATCGCCGACTCGAACCCCTTGCGCAGCGCGCGGGTGGCCTGCAGCACCGCGACGAAGCTCACCGACGACTCGTGGGCGATGCCGTGGACGAGGGTGAAGTAGCACTCGCCGTTCTCGGCCTGGTAGTCCGGGAAGATCTTGGTGGTGCCGTAGAGGTTGCTGCCCTTGGGCAGCGACGGGTGCGGGATCTCCGCCAGGCTTCGGGCGATGTTCTCGGCGATCGTGTCGTCCAGGGTCATCGGGTTTCCTTCGTGGCGGTGGGATCAGTCGTAGAGGGCGGCGAAGTTGGCGGTGAAGACGTGGCGGGCGAGCTCGCCGTCGCCCACCGCGGCGGCGAGCCGGGCATATTCGCCGGGGTGGTCGCCCCACGGCTCGTCGGAGGCGAACAACAACCGGTCGTGGCCGACACCGCGGCGGTCCATCTCGGCGGCAAGCCACCGTGGCGCGAAGCCGACTGCCCAGCTCAGGTCCGTGTAGACCCGCTTTCCCGCGGCGATCCAGTCGAAGAAGCGCCCGCCGGCGAGTTTGATGTGTCCACTCGTCCCGCCACCGAAATGNACGAGATGGATCTTCGCCCGGTCGCCGAAGCGATCCACCAGCTTTCCGACCTGGTCGATGTCGCTGGCCGCGCCGGGCGAGGTGTGGACGTGGACGATGAGGTCGCGCTCGACCGCGGTGGCGAAGAGAAGGTCGAGCTGGGCGAGGCAGCCGGCGTCGTCGACGCTCCCGCCGAGCAGGAACGTCGTCTTGAGCGCTCGGACGCCCGGCTCACCGGCGAGGGCCAGGGCGCGGGCGTTGAGCTCGGCGTCCCGCGGCCGCGGCGAGACGAAGATCCCGGCTCGGATCCGATCGTCGCGGGCGGCCGCCTCCAGCACGAGCTCGTTGAACGCGAAGGTCCGCGCGACCTCCGGCACTCCGTAGTTCGGGATGACCAGGGCCCGCTCGGTACCCTCGCGGTCGAGGTCCGCGATGAGCTGGGCGACGGTGGCGCGCGCGGAGACGTCCGGGTGCACCGCCGGCCCCCCGTAGAACGGGTGGGCCGGGAGCACACCAAGGTGACGGTGCGCATCGGCGAGNCCGGCGAATGTCATGTAATTAGTNCAAAGTTTGAACATGTTTGTTCCATAGCTCTCGGAACAAAGTCGCGTGACGTGCGCATCGCTTCTCCCGCCGCAGGTTGGGGGCCCTCGGTGGAATCCATGGGGGGATCACCCTCGCTGTCGGAGTGATCCGGACCATTCTGCCGGATGATGCACCGTATCGCNCCGGCAAACGCGCATCCGGCACATGTGGCCGTAATGTGGGGCCGCTCTTTGCGGCAATGCGCGCTCCGGCAGAGCCGCGATCAGCGGTCGACGCTGTCCATGTGGGTGGTGTCCATGCGGGCGCTGTCCTCGCCGGGGNTGTCCTCGCCGGGGCTTTCCGCACGGTCNCCGCTCGTCCGGGCCTCGGCGCGGGTGGCCTGTTGGACCTCGAGCAGTGACTCGGCGTGTCGCTCTGCCTCGAAGGNCTTCACCCCGCCGCGTACCCCGAACAGCCGCTTGCTGGCGACCAGATAGACCACCGCACCGAGGTTGACGACGAGGGCGCCGATTCGCAGTACCGTGATGCGCTCGGTGAGCTCGTAGATCTCCAGCGGCAGGAACGCCGAGGTCGCCACCACCGCGAAGTACTCACCCCAGCGCTTGAGCAGCCACAGCCCGATCCCCTCGACGATCTGTACCGCCGCGTAGCCGAACAGCAGCACCNCCACCAGCAGCAGCGTCCGCGGCCGGGTGTAGAGCAGGTGGTGCAGGTGCTCGACCGTCGGGGAGTGGTCCAGGTCGAGATGCAGGACGTCGGCGAGCGGCCGCGCCGCGGGCACCGCCCGGTCGAACAGNCGCTGCACGGCGTCCTCGGACCGGCGAAACCGCAGGATGGCGTAGCCGATCAGCACCATCAGCAGCGCCCGGACCAGGCGCTCCACCGCAAGCAGCCGCAGCACCGTGGCGTCGCGCAGGGCCCGTCCCCGCAGCAGCACGGGCGCGTCCTGCGCCGGCCCGCCGAGCGCCGGCTCGCCGACGACGAAGTTCCCGCAGCGCAGGCATCGCCAGCTCACCCCTACGGCGGTCCGAGCGGTCAGCCGTTCGGCCAGCTCGGGCTCGTCGGGCCGATAGGTGGCGTGACCCTTGCGCGCGCAGGCCCGAAGCTCCCAGTCCACCCGCATCCCGGCCCGCTCCTCATCACCGCGTTCTACCCACGCCAACCGGTGCCCGCCCGCGCCTACCGGCCGCGAGCCGGTCAGCACGCCGCCGCAGAGTCTGGCTCGGACCCAGGCCGCCGACCTGGCTTTGACACGAATCCGACACCGTGCCGCCCATTCAGGCCAGCCCACGCCACCGAGCCCGCCCGACCGACCCGAACCCACCCCTGGCGATCATGGTGTTCCCTGGCGCCGGGGCCCACCGCGGCCGCATTGCGGTGCGTTCTGCACGGTCTGGGACCGCAGACCGTGCATTCCGTACCGCAAAGCGCCTCCCGCATCCGACCTGGATGATCGTTGCGCGCGCGGAACCGTGCTCCGCGGTACGGTCTGCCACCGCGAGGGTCTGGCACGGTCCTGGCAGTTCCGCAGTTCCGCAGTTCCGCAGTTCCGCAGTTCCGCAGTTCCGCGGTTCCGCGGAACCGGGCCGGCGCCGTCGGAGGTGAGCCCGACGTCACCGGCGACCCCGGCGCCCGTGACCAGACGTTCCCACGGCGGTGCCTCGACGGTCCGGGGTCAGTGGCGCCGACACGCCGCCTGATCACAACCACAAACGCGACCTGAAACTGGACAAACGAACGCCCTGCACATCTGCACGGTCCGCTGAGCGTCTCCTCCCCGCCGTGCAAACCAAACTCTCTATCGCTTGTGCGGGCCAGCAACCTGCGTTACCCGGGCGTCCGGAGTTCGATCCGCACGGCGGAGGAGCGGCAGAGCACCACCCGGCATGAGGACGTCGTGGTTCGGGATCACGTCCTGTTCACGAACGTGGANCCCTGCTGCCTGTTTTTGGGGCCTCAGATCAGCCGCCGTAGCTGCACCGTCGTCGGACCCGCCGACGAAGTGGTCGAGGCGGTGACCGGGCTCCTGATGAGCTGTCACTATTTCTGTCGGCGCCCAGGCCGCGGGGCGGCGGGCGTTGCCTGGCGGGAAGAACGACCCGACCTGGTCGAGGCCGTTGCACAGCCGTCGGTGGCCTGCGTGATCTCCCGGGACGTCGAGCGCGAGGCCATCATCGACGCGCTGATCGACGAACTGCGCCCCCTGCTCGGGGGGATCGGTAGCTCCGCGGCGGGCAGTCGCTCGACTGCGTAACTCCGGGCGAACGATCAGCAGGCGACGGCGTTGCACCGCCGGCTCCGCCGTCATTGTCGGCAGCCGCCGAGCCCACCAGACTGCCCGGGCGGCAAAGGGCACCTCACGCCATCCATGTCCCGCCCCACTCGGATGACAGGTCTGCATCGGCCCCAGATCCGCCCCCACCCCACCAAGCCAGAGCAAAGCCACTGGCCCCGTGGGGGGTTCGGGGGGGCTCGGCCCCCCGGCAAACATGACGAGCAAAGCCGCAGTCGCCCCAAGGGCGACAAGCATGGAAGGTCGCCCCGTGGGGGGTTCGGGGGGGCTCGGCCCCCCGGCAAACATCACGGGCAAAGCCGCAGTCGCCCCAAGGGCGACAAGCATGGAAGGTCGCGCGTGCCCCCGGCGGGACACCACGTAGAAGGGGGAGGCGCTGACCTGGGAGTTCCTACCGGGGAACTGGTCGTGGAGGCCAGTTTCGAGGTTCCGCGTGGTGCGCGGTGATCACTACGACTCCTGCTTCGGCGCCTGATACGGACGGGCGTAGTGTAGCGTTCCGGGCCGTAACTGTGATCATGGGCGCCGTAGTCGGCCTGACGTTTTTGTTTGGCTTCGGCAATGTCTGGCTGCTCGGCCTGCGGCTGGGTGTGCCGCGCTATGTGGCGCCGTTGGTAGCACCAGCGGTGGACTTGTCCGTACTTGGCCTGCTTATCGCGATCCGGGAGCTTGNGCTGCGGGGCGCGCCTCGCGAAGAGATCCGGCCTGCTCGTCGACTTCTGGTATTCGCGAGCCTGGTAACGCTGGCGCTCAACGTCNCCGAGCCTATCGCCGCAGGGCACCCGGGCAAGGCAGCGTTTGATGCCGTTGGTCCTCTTCTGCTGATCGGTTGGGCAGAGGTAGGGACGGGTCTGCTTCACGCTATGCGGCCTGTCGGGGCGGGGGTTGCGCTACCAGATCCGCAACGAGCTGATGTCGCGGGTGGTGGGGTTGTAGCGGAACGGCGCGGGCAGGAGGATCGCCCGGCTGCTACCGAGGCGCACTCGGCGACGGGGGAACGGCGGCGGGTGGATAGCAGGGCGCGCGAGCAGGATTTGCTGCATCGGGCTCGGGCCGAGGACGTGCTGCATTGGCAGCAGCATCAGCGGCCGATCTCCGCGGAGACGCTCCGCAAACGCCTGCATGTCGGCGCTCCTGCCGCGCGAAGGCTGGTCGCGCGGCTGCGCAGCGACATCCACACCCAGATCGAAGGCACCGCGGACCTCGTCGAGGGGGAGCCCCAGCAGGCGGTGTGACTAGCGGTAATGCGGCGGTCTCCGCGCCCACGAGCGCCTGGCGTTGGTGGGCGCGGGTCCGCTGCCGAGGCGGCAAGACAGCAAGACAACTGACAGCTCCAGACCAGAGGGGCGGGTGCGCCGGTTGCCGGGCACCCAGGTTGACCCGATAGGATCGGCGGCAAGCAGCCCGTTCTCCATGTAGTGGGACACATCCCGGCGTAGCAGCGGAACGGGTGGCCGTGTTCCCGTCGGAGGTAGCTCGCCGGCCCGGTCCAGCGAGCGCTTTGCTCGCGGGGTATTGATGCCCCAAAGCGACCTCCCCTCCGAACGGGAGCGCCCGCCGTGTCTTCATTGCGCGGTGGGAGCTGTCGAGACGCGGCCAGGCTCGACGGTCGGACGCTGCCCCTCAAACCAGCGCCTCGCCGTACCGGGACGTGCGGGGGCGGGTGTGGGAGCACCGTCGTGTACGTCGACGTCACAGTCATGATTGTTTTCGTGGCGGCCTGCGTGGTTGCCATCTCCACCATCATCGCCTTGGTGGTCGTGATCCTCCATCGCAAGGATCACNCCAGTGTGCCCGCTACAGTGCGTGCCGGGGGTCGGGCCTTTGGCGCCGCGTTCACTCTCCTCGTGGCTGTACTGGGGGTTCTCTTGGCCGTCTGGCGGGGGCAGTAGATGAAGGGCTTCAGTACCTACTGTGTCGTCCGAGCTTCGCGGACACGTTGCGGCGGTTCCCGCGGCGGCGATGCGTAACGATGGCTGATCATCCTGGTGGCTGACAAGTGGTTCCTCGAACTGGACTTCGGCACCGAGCCGCTACGCCGCCTCACCCTCAAACTCGACGCCTACCACCGGCTCGCCAAGGAGATCCGGATCACCACGCCGATCCTGATCTGGACCACCACGTCCCGCAGAGAGGCACGGATCCGCGAGGTGCTGACCGAGGCCCTGCGCCACCTCGACCAGCCCGCACGGGTACCCGTCGCGACGACAGCCGCAAATCTCGCCGAACACCACCAGCACTTGGACGCCACCCTCGTNCGCTGGCTCCCCCTGACCCAGGCTGGTATCGGTCGCCTCACACTGGGCCAGCTGGCTGCTGTCCGGCCACGCCCGGCCGGCGCCCCCCGCCGCCGCCGACCGCCAGTAGCATGCAGCCTGGCGCTCCGTCGATCTCCATCAGTGGTCCCGCCACCCCGGGCACGGGGCCCGAGTGGCAGGACCCGCCACATCAGCTCGGCCCGCCTTGGCCTGACCGATGACCGGTGCCGCTGGACAAAGCCACCGGGACGGGGGCCGAGACGCCGCCTGCCTGGTGAGTCAGTCGACGCTCTGCCCGTGGTGTAGGCCGAACCCATGCCGTCGCGGCCGATCAACTCGTGCCTGCCGGGCTGGGGTCGCGCTGGACCCGAGGAGGTTGCGATGCACCTCGCGGGTCGCGGTCGACCGGTTGAGGGTGATGAAGTGGATGCCCGGCGCGCCTGNGTCGAGCAGGCGGGCGCACAGCGCGGTGGCGACCTCGACCCCGACTGCCTGCACGGCCTCCGGGTCGTCGGCGACGGCCTCCAGCCGGCGGGCGAGGGCGGGCGGGAACGCGGCGCCGGATAGCTGCGCCATCCGGGTGATCTGGGCGACGTTGGTCACCGGCATGATGCCGGGCAGGATCGGCTCGTCGTGGCCCAGCCGGGACAGCCGGTCGACGAGGCGGAAGTAGTCGTCGGNGTCGAAGAAGAACTGGGTGATCGCGTAGCTGGCGCCGGCGTTGAACTTGCCGGCGAGGGCGCGGGCGTCGCTGTCGAGGTCGGTGGCGCGGGGGTGCTTGTCGGGGAACGCGGCGACGCCGACGCAGAAGTCGNCGAGCGAGCGGACGAACCGGACGAGTTCGTCAGCGTGGTTGAAGCCGGCGGGGTGGCGGACCCACTCGCCCAGCGGGTTGCCCGGCGGGTCCCCGCGCAGCGCGAGCACGTCGCGGATGCCCGCGCCGGCCAACGCGCCGATCACCTGGCGCAGCTCCGCCGCCGTGTGGTTGACGGCGGTGAGGTGCGCGATCGGCGTCAGCGACGTCTCGGTGGCGATCCGCTCGCAGTTGCGCAACGTGCCGTCGCGGGTCGATCCGCCGGCACCGTAGGTGACGGAGACGAACGACGGCCGCAGCTGCTCGATCTCGCGCAGCGCCTGCCACAGGTGGCGTTCGCCGTCGGGGGTCTTCGGGGGAAAGAACTCGAACGAGTACGACGTCGCGCCGGACGCCAGGAACTCGCGCACCGTCGGTCGGCGGGCGGGCCGCCCGCCGACGGCGGGTACGGAATGGATCGGTCGGGCCGCGGTCATGCTCATGCGGATCGTCCTCCAGCACCTCGTGGAAGCGTCATCTGGTGCCGTGGCCGGTCTCCTGGCTGACGGGCGTCGCTCCTCCGACCAGCCTTCCCGGGCTGGAGAACCAGCTCAGTGACCTCCGCGTCGCCGCAGAGAAGGCCGGAGGCTCCCGATCACAGTGGCGAGGGCCGCGCCGGCACCGCACCGGCTTCCCGAACACCACGGCCCGGCCACGCTACTGTGTGGGCTTCGGTGACGACAAGGTCATTCCTTGTCACGTTGACAGGCCAGCCGTGCCCGGCCGGACGTCGGCGCGATAGACGCGTGCCTTCGCGCGGACGGTACGAGAGACGGGGAGCGTCGTTGCTAGGCTGGCAGGCACAGCTGGTTCGATCCCCGTGTCTGCGCCGTCCTCGGCGGTGAGGNGGGGNGAGACGCAAGAGGGAACCCGGTGCGAGTCCGGGACTGCCCCGCAGCGGTGAGTGGGAACGACCGCCGTCCGATGCCGAATCCCCTTTGGGGTCCGGCGGGACAGCACTGAACTGGTGGCTCGGCCGTAGGTGCGTGGGCCGGGTCCGGGTTTGGGAAGCGACGGCCAGTAGGAACCCCGGTCCGATCAGGGATCGGGAACGCCCGCGAGTCCGAAGACCTGCCCGCTGTGCGTGCCCGCGGCCGTGTGGGCGCNCCTGGCTGTGACCTCGTGGGCGGGTCCGCGCCGTCGGCACCATCCAGGCCTGTGCTCGTCGAGGTCCGGCCAGGGTGGCGCTGTCGTGTCGGGGCCTGTCNCGGGGTGAAGCGGACTCGCGAAGGAGAGCCGATGAGCACCACCCAGACCAGCCGCGCGACGGTGTACGGATATCCGCGCCAGGGCGACGACCGCGAGCTGAAGAAGGCGACCGAGGCCTACTGGGCCGGCACCGTCAGCGCCGACGAGCTGCTGGCGACCACNCGGGACCTGCGCCGCCAGCGGCTGGCCCTGCTCCGCGATGCCGGGATCGAGGAGATCCCGAGCAACGACTTCTCCCTCTACGACCACATGCTCGACACCGCCGTCCTNCTCGGCGCGATCCCGGCCCGCCACCGCGAGGCGGTGCCGGACGTGAGCACGGCGAAGGGCAGGCTTGACCGCTACTTCGCCATGGCGCGCGGCACGGCGCAGGCCGCCCCGCTGGAGATGACGAAGTGGTTCGACACCAACTACCACTACCTGGTGCCCGAGCTCGGCCCTGAGACGGCGTTCGCGCTGGACGCCACCAAGCCGTTGGCCGAGTTCACCGAGGCCCGCGAGGCCGGAGTGATCACCCGCCCGGTGCTGGTCGGCCCGATCACCTTCCTGCTGCTGGCCAAGGCGGCTCCGGACGGCTCCGCCGGGTTCGAGCCGCTGTCGCTGTTGGACCGGATCCTNCCGCTCTACGCCGAGCTGCTCGGCGAGCTGCGCGCCGCCGGCGCCGAGTGGGTGCAGCTCGACGAGCCGGCGCTGGTCCTCGACCAGCCCGCCGACGTCCTGGCCGAACTCACCCGCGCCTACGCCCGGCTGACCTCCGTGCCGGCGGACCGGCGCCCGAAGCTGCTGGTCGCCACCTACTTCGACCGTCTCGGCGACGCGCTGGGCGTCCTGCGCGACAGCGACGTCGAGGGCGTCGCGCTCGACCTGGTCGGGCCGGCGGCGGCGAACCTCGACGACCTGCGGGCGCTCGGCGGGCTCGGCGAGCGGCGTCTCGTCGCCGGTGTGGTCAACGGGCACAACATCTGGGCCGCGGACCTCGCCGCCGCGCTCGACACGCTCGACGCCCTGCGGGGGCTGGCCGGCCGGGTCGACGTCGCCGCGTCCTGCTCGCTGCTGCACGTCCCGCTGGACGTCGCCCTCGAACGCGACCTCGACCCACAGGTCGCGGGCTGGCTGGCGTTCGCCCGCCAGAAACTCGACGAGATCGTCCTGCTCACCACCGGGCTCACCGCCGGACGCGCGGCCGTCGCCGAGCCGCTGCGGGCGCGCGCCGAGAGCCTGGCCGCCCGGGCCGCCTCGCCGCTGGTCCGCGTCGACGCGGTGCGGGCACGCGCCGCCGCCGTCACCGACGACGACCTGCACCGCGCCAGCCCCTACGGCAAGCGCCACCAGGTGCAGGCCGAGCGGCTCGCCCTGCCCGCGCTGCCGACGACGACGATCGGCTCGTTCCCGCAGACCACCGGCCTGCGCCAGGCCCGCGCCGCGCTGCGCGCCGGCACCCTGAGCTCCGACCGCTACGTCGAGGCGATGCGCGCCGAGATCCGTCAGGTGATCGCCGCGCAGGAGGACTTCGGCCTCGATGTGCTGGTGCACGGCGAGCCCGAGCGCAACGACATGGTCCAGTACTTCGCCGAGCAGCTCGACGGCTACCTGGCGACGACGCAGGGCTGGGTGCAGTCCTACGGCTCCCGCTACGTCCGCCCGCCGATCATCCTCGGCGACGTGTCCCGGCCGGAGCCGATGACCGTCGGCTGGGCCACCTACGCCCAGAGCCTCACCGACAAGCCGGTCAAGGGCATGCTGACCGGTCCGGTCACCATGCTGGCCTGGTCGTTCGTCCGCGACGACCAGCCCCGCGCCGACACCGCCCGCCAGGTCGCCCTCGCCCTGCGCGACGAGGTGCGCGACCTGGAGGCCGCCGGCATCCGGGTGATCCAGGTCGACGAGCCGGCCCTGCGCGAGACCCTGCCGCTGCGCCAGGCCGACCGGTCCGGCTACCTGGCTTGGGCGGTCGAGTCGTTCCGCCTTGCCACCTCCGGCGTACGCGACGAGACGCAGATCCACACGCACATGTGCTACGCCGAGTTCGGCGACGTGCTGCAGGCCATCATCGANATGGACGCCGACGTCATCAGCCTGGAGGCGGCCCGCTCGAAGATGGCCATCGTCGCGGACCTCGCCCGTGCCGACTACCCGAACGAGGTCGGCCCCGGCGTCTGGGACATCCACTCCCCGCGCGTCCCGTCCGTCGGGGAGATCGCCGAGCACCTGCGGGTCGCGACCGACGCCTTCCCCGCCGCGCGNCTGTGGGTGAATCCCGACTGCGGCCTGAAGNNNCGCGANNNNCCCGAGGTCCGCGCGACCCTCACCAACCTCGTCGCCGCCACCCGCCAGCTGCGGGCCCAGCTCTGACCGATCCCGCCCCAGCACTGGGGGCCGGTCAGTGAGGGGCCGGGGCGCGGCTGCGCGCGTCCCGGCCCCACCCACGCCGTCCATGCCGCCCAGCATCGGACCCCCAATCCGAGGATCACGTCACGTCACGTCGCATCACGGCGCGGGCGCCGGGCGATCCTCGTGGAACGCGCGGCCGAGCCGCATCACCTCGTCCACCCTTCGCCGTGCCGGCGCCGTCAGGTCGACCACCCGCGGGTCCGCCTCGGGCGGCAGGTGCACCAGCGAGCAGGACGTGCTGACCACGACATCCCCGGCGAGCCCGAGCAGGACCGCGCAGGTTGACAGAGCTGATGGCAGGTCCGTGGCCTGGGTCGTGTACCCGTCGACGACGCCCGCGACGACGGTGGTGGAGCCCAGGCCGCCAACACCCGCCAGTGTCGCGAGGTTGCCCGGGCCGGCGACGAAGTCCAGCCCCACCGCCTCCACGCCGACGTCCGCGATCACCGGTAGCGCCGGACCGAGCTCGCCGAAGAAGGTCGACAGCAGGATGCGCGGGCGCCCGGGGGTGTCGACGAGCCGGCGGTAGGCCCGACGCAGGCCGGCGAGATCCGCCGTACCGGGCCCGGCCGTCAGCGCCGGCTCGTCGAGTTGCACCCCTTCGACGCCCGCCCGGCCAAGACGGGTGAGGAGCTCGACGTACGCGGCGACCAGATCGTCGAGCAGGTCGAGCGGTGTGAAGTCCGGCGAGGCGGCCGGCGATGGTCTGGCGAGCAGCAGGAACGTGAGCGGGCCGAGCAGCACCGGGCGGGTGAACAGGCCGAGCCGGCGGGCCTCGAAGAACTCCCGTAACGGCTTGGGAACGTCCTCGGCCAGTCGGAACCGGGTGCCCTCGTCCAGTTCGGGGACGACGGTCCGCAGGCTGCTGCCGAACCACCGGGCGGTGGCCAGCGGCGGCAGTCCACCCGCGCCGCGGGCCATTGTGAAGTAGACGTCCAGCGCCGGGGATCGGCCTGCGGCTCGCAACGTGCCGACGGCACGATAACGCCGCGGAACTGCGCCGAAGAGGACCGCCGTGTCCAGAACATGGTCATGGTAGGTGAACATGTTGGACGGGACGCTGTCGAGCCCGGCGCCGGCCAGCTCGGTCCATACGTCGGCGCGCAGCGCTGCGGCCGTCCGCTCCAACACGGCGGCGTCCATNCACCCTTCCAGGTAGGACTCGATCGCCGCGCACAGTTCCCCGCGGCGGCCCAGATGTGGGTAGCCGAGGACCGTCGTGCGGACCGTACCCACCCGGCCCGGCCCTGCCCTGCGGCGGCCGCCATCGCTCGCGAAGGCCGGCATGGTTTCCTCCCTCGGGAAACGCCCTGGGCCCGAGATCGTGGGAGAACGCGACACCGACCGGCCGGGTGGCGCTGCCGTGACCGGCGCGGATGATGCGCGCCGGACAGGTCTGCCGGGCGAAGCCGCGCCTGATGGACGCCGGCCGACTGCCTCAGAGCACCCACCGTCGGCCGTCGACCCACCCGCGAGGTCACGGACCACCGCGCGCTGGCCGCGCACGGGCGGGGGCAGGTCTTCGGACTCGCGGGCGACCGCCGGCCTGCTGGCCGGCGAACCTACTGGCCGTCGCTTCCCAGGCGGAACCTTCCGCCCAGTGCGCTGTGACGACGCTCGTTCCCACTCACCGCTGCGGGGCAGTCCCGGACTCACACCGGGTTCCCTCTTGCGACGCCACCGAGGCGCACGACCGCCCGCCNCCGTGCGACGCGTCGTCTACCCGCATCCACGGCGGCCGGCGTACAACTCAGGGGCGAACCCACCGCGCCGCTGATCTTACCGCCCGGGCCCGCACCACGGGTGCGTCCCACGGCGGCCGTCGGGGATCAGCCGTGGTGGAAGCCGGTGCCCGCACGGTCGAGGGGGTCGGGAGGCAGGCCGAGGTGGACGGCGCGCAGGTGGTCCCAGGCGGCGAGGCGCCCGAAGTCCGGCGGGCGCAGGGGGTGTTGGTCGTCGCCGAGGAACGGGTTGGGCAGGAACACCGTCATCATCTGTTCGCCGATGCCGTTGACCATGCGAAACGCCCAGCTCATCGGAGTGCCGGCGGCGTCGACGCGGCGGTAGAGCTCGGCGCGGGCGCAGCGGCGGGCACGGCCGAGCTCCGGACCGCTCGCCGTGTGCTCGCCGACGCACAGGTGGAAGTGCCAGCGACCGAGGTCGACGGTGGCGTACCCGTCGTAGGTGGAGATCCGTCGGGCGGGCTCCGCGATGGTGATCTCCCAGGCGGCGCCCTGGACCAGGACGCCGAAGCTGATGTGCGCCCACTGCTCGGTGAACAGGTAGCCGATGATGTCGAGCAAGGTGCGCTCGTCGATCGGCAGCGCGAACACGTGCAGCGTGCCGGTCCCGAACTCCTCAACGGTGCGATAGGCGGCGGGGCTGGTCACGCGGTCTCCCTTCGCCGCCGGCGATCGGTGGCTGTGGTGGCAGTGGTGGCTGTGGCGAGCAGGGGGCAGTCGCCGCAGGTGCCGCCCCGCGGGGTCCGGTAGAACAGGCAGCAGCTGCGACGCCGGAAGGAGCCCAGCTGTGGAGTACTGCCCGCGCCCAGGCGCAGGAAGCGTCCGGCGTCCGCGAGCGGGGGCCGGGAGAGGACCGTCGCGACGAGCGGCGCCAGCTCCGTGAGCCGCCGCCGGCCGTCCGGATCAGCCGGTGGCCCGGGCGGCCCCTCGTGTCCGGCGGGACGGTCCGGGAGGGACGGCCCAGCGGCGAGGACGCGGGCGGCGCCGACGAGGGCGGAGGCGGCGTTGCCCCACAGCAGGCCGGACGCGATGTGGGTCTCGGCGCGCAGGGCCTCGGCGAAGGGGCGCAGATGGGCCTCGAGGATGGCGCGGGTGAGCAGATCGGCGACGGTGGCGAGATCGCCCGGGTCGCGCGGCTGCCAGCCGCCGGCGTCGGTGAGCCGCAGGCGGATCGGCGAGCTGGTCATCGAGACCAGCAGGAGACGCTCGGCGTCCAGGTCGGGGACGACTCCGCCGGACACCCAGCAGCCGAGGGCGATCGACCACAGCCGGGCGGCGTGGCCGAGCTGAAGCGTGGACGCGGCGACCCGGCGCTCGCTGCTGCCGAGCCGGACGCCGAGATCGTCGAGGGCGGGGGCGAGCCGACCGGTGTCCCGGTAGAGCTCCCCGATCGGAATCGGGCCGGACCGCGGGCCACCGGCGAGCACCTCGCCGGACGGCGGGGCGCTGGTGGGCGGCGGCGCCGTGTCGACGGCGAAGTAGGGGCCGGCGGCGGCGAGTTCGGTGAGCCTCGCGCGGGTGTCGGCGGGGTCGGCGCGTCGCACCGGCCAGCCGTCCGCGGGGCGCGCGGTGGTGCGCTTTCGAAGCCAGTCCAGCACGGCCGCCAGGTCGGGCAGGGTCGTGACCTGTCCACCCGCCGCACACCGGAAGGCGCCGGTGCGGCCGGGCTCGGTGCCGCCGGCCACGGCGATCTCCAGGTCCACCGGGCCGTCGGCCGCGGGCAGCCAGCCGTCGCGACGCAGCGCACGGTCGAGGGCTCCCTCCACCGCGGCGTCGGTGGGCGCCTCGACGGGGGCGGCGCGGCGAACGCGGGCGGTGCCGATGGTTCGGGGGCGGGGGACGAAGGAGGCGGTGACCAGGTCGAAGCGGAGCTCGTCGGTGTCGAAGACGGCGCCGACCCGGCCGTCGAGGATGAGCTGTTCGGGGCTCGCCGCGTGCAGGGTGCCGGCGCGGTCGAGCAGCCAGGCGTGGTCGGCGACCCGTAGGGCGAGGTCGAGATCGTGGGTGGAGACGACGACGGCGAG
This sequence comes from Frankia sp. AvcI1, assembly GCF_001420875.1. Lineage (NCBI taxonomy): Bacteria > Bacillati > Actinomycetota > Actinomycetes > Frankiales > Frankiaceae > Frankia > Frankia sp. AvcI1. The sequence continues at coordinate 161,630 of NZ_LJFZ01000009.1, forward strand.
GCCGCGGTCGCGGGCGAGGCGGCGCAGCAGCGCGGTCAGCGCCACGCGGGAGGGTGCGTCGAGGAAGGCGGACGGCTCGTCGAGCAGGATCATGGACGGCTCCTGGGCGAGCGCCCGGGCGACGAACAGCCGCTGCCGCTCGCCGTCGGAGAGTTCGTCGAGCCGGCGGTCGGCGAGCGCCGCGGCGCCGACCGCGCTGATCGCCCAGTCCGCCCGGCGCCGGTCGTGCTCGGTGAGCCGGCCGGTGAGAGCGGTGTGGGGATGGCGGCCGAGGGCGACGAGGTCGCGGCCGCGGGCGAGCGGGATGTCGACGCGGTCGGTGAGCACGACGCCGACCCGCCGGGCGCGTTCCCGGGGTTGCGACGCGNCGAGGTCGGCGCCGTCGAGGCTGATCTGTCCGGCGAGCGGCGGTTGCAGGCCGGCGATGGTCCGCAGCAGCGTCGACTTGCCGGTGCCGTTCGGGCCGACCAGGACGGTGAGTTCACTGCGGCGCGCGGCGGCCGTGAGGCCGCGCAGCACCACCCGCTGCCGCCGTCCCCGTCGGTAGCCGACAGCGAGATCGGCCAGGACGAGCCCGTCGCCGGCCGGTCCGGGCTCGGTCCCCGGCCCGGCGTTCGGTTCGTCCTCGCCGATCAGTCCAGATCCGACGTCCGGTCCGCGGCCGCCGTGCGGCTGGCGCGTCATCAGACGGTCCGGGCGACGGCGGAGCTGGCCCGCAGCAGGACGGCGATGACGATCGGCGCGCCGATCAGCGAGGTCACGATGTTGACGGGCAGGGTCAGGTCGGTGCCGGGCATTTGGGTGACGATCGAGCAGAACAGCGACACGACCGCGCCGGCCAGCGCGCACCCGGGCAGCAGGGCGCGGTGGTCGGCGGTGTCGAGCAGCCGGCGGGCCAGGTGCGGCACGGCGATGCCGAGGAAGCTGACCGGCCCGCAGAACGCGGTGACCGACCCGGCGAGCAGGGACGCGCCGAGCAGGGTGACGCTGCGCAGCCGGCGGACGCGCACGCCGAGGGTGCGGGCGTAGTTCTCGCCAAGCAGCAGCGCGTTGAGCGGCTTCATCGACGCGATCCCGACCGTAAGACCGAGGCCGACGGCGGGCGCGAGCACCACCAGATCCCCCGGGGACACGCCCGAGTAGCTGCCGAGCTGCCAGGTCCAGTACTGGATGGCGCGCTGCGGGGCCGTCCAGGTCAGCAGCAGCCCGATGAACGAGAACACCGCCGCGCCGACCAGCACCCCGATCACCAGCAGGGTGACGATCGAACGGACCCAGCGGGCGAGGAGCAGCACCGCGGCGAGCACGACCGCCGCCCCCAGCGCGCCGGCGGCGACCACACCGACCCGGCCCGTACCGAGCGCGCCCGCGGTGAACGCCCCGGCCGACCCGCCGGCCCCGGTGACGACGAGCGCCACCCCGAGGCTGGCCCCGGCGCTCACTCCCAGCGAGTACGGGTCGGCCAGTGGGTTGCCGAACAGGGTCTGCATCTGCAGGCCGGCGACGCCGAGCGCCGCCCCGGCGAGCGCCGCGGTGGCCGCGCGCGGCAGCCGGACCTGGGTGATCACCACTGACCAGCGCGGGTCCGACGGATCCGCCCCGCCGAGGACACGCAGGGTGTCCGGCAGCGGCACCCACACCGATCCGACCGCGACGGCGAGCAGGAACATCACCACTGCCGTCGCACCGAGCCCCACCAGCGCCACGATCACCCGCCGCCCGCCCCATTCCGCGGCGTCGACCGGGGGCGCGCTCTCGGCCGGGTCCACCACGGCGCCGCCGCCGCGCGCGGCGGGCGCCTTGGGGGCGCGCGTCACCCGGACAGCCGGCGGTAGAAGGCGAACGTGTGGTTCTTTGCGAGGTCGGGGTGCAGGATCGCGGCCAGGTCGCCGAGGACGAGGTCGGGGCGGGTCACGCCGCGTTCCCAGTAGTCGTTGCCGCCGCCGGGGCCTATGACCAGCGTGTTCGTCCAGACCTGGCCGCCGGGGCGGGTCGCGGCGAGCGTGCCGTAGCGGGTGTCCTCCTTCGTCGCGTCGCCGAGCGTGTGCCATTCGCCGTCGGCGAGCCAGATCCGCGCGGTGCCGGCCTTCGCGTACACCGCCTCGAACGCGAGCTCCAGGCTGCCGCTGTCCCGGCTGCCCGACCACGGGTAGCTGGCGNCGGCGTCGGCGAGCAGCCGGCCGACGTAGCTCGCGCCCGACGGCATGTACCAGGTTCCCTGGTACATCGAGCCCGGCAGGATGGCGACCGGCGGCTCGTGCGCGTCGCTGACCGTCCGCGCGACCGCCTGATAGTCACCGACGATCCGGTCGAACACCTTGGCGGCCTTCGCCTCGTCGCCGGTCAGCGCGGCCATCACCTTGATCCATTCGGCGCGGCCGAGTGGGTCGCCCTCCAGCCATTCGGCGTCCGCGACGACGGGGACACCGCCGCGGCGCACGGCGGAGTACTCCGGCATGTCGGTGCCGTCGGTCAGCAGCACGTCGGGATGGCCGGTGACGACCTTCTCCACGTTGATCTTCCCGCCGGCTGCGTACTCGGTGACCTTGTGCTCGCTGATCCGNCGCCGGATGTCGGCGTTGACGACGGTGGTGGCGCTGGCGACGCCGGTCAGCACGTCGGTGNGGTCCAGGTCGACCAGCAGCGGGAGATGGGTCGTCGATCCCGAGTACAGGCTGCGGATCGGCACCTCGATCCGCTGGGCCTTCGCCAGGTCGCCGGTCAGCGCGGGGGCGGGCGCGCCGCAGCGAACGAGCACGTACGACTCGGGCCGGCCGCCGGGGAACGGCTGNTTGACGGTCAGCACCTGATAGCTCTTGTGGTAGCTCAGGGTGACGTTCTTGGCGCGGGTGAACGTCGACTTCTCCGGAAAATAGTCCGTGTCCGGGTTGAAGTGGTTGACGCAGCCTCGGGAGTCGGTGCCGGCGCCGGCCGCCGCGGGTCCGCCCGTGGTGGAGGAGCCGCAGGCGACGAGCCCGAGAGCGGCCAGCAGCGCCGTGACCAGGGCGCCGAGTGCCGCGCGGCGACCGGGACGCCGCTTTGGGCCGCCGAACGGACGGGAGAGGTGACGGCGACGATTGGGGACGGCATGAACGGGCGCGCGCACGCGGACCGCCTTTCCAGCACCTCGTGGAAGGACTCTCGGTGCCGTGGCCGGTCTCCTGGCTGACGGGTCGACGCCTCCGGACCAGCCTTCCCAGACGAAAAACGTCCAGTGACTTCCGCACCATTGCGGACAGNGCCGGAGACTTCCCGATCACAGTGGCGAGGGCCGCTCCGGTGTCACACCGGATTCCCGAGCACCACGGCGACCGAAGACTACGCGTGCCTCGCAACGCTGGCAAGGTCGCCCAGGACGGGAGACCTCGGGCGAGAGGCNCCGGGCCACCGGATACGGATTGCCGTCGCGCTCTCACCCCGGCGCCCGCTCGACACAACATGTGGGTTACTTGCAGGCGTGTGACTCGCATATGTAGGGTGTGCCTCGCGCTGGTTCGGCCGCTCCGCCATGGGTGGTCGTCGTAAGAGGGAATCCGGTGGAAGGCCGGGGCTGCCCCGCAGCGGTAAGTGGGAACGACCGCCGTCAGGTGCACTGGACGCGATGAGCGTCTGGGAAGCGACGGCCAGTAGGTCCGTCGGCGTAGAGGGATGCCGGCGGGAGCCCGCGAGTCCGAAGACCTGCCAGCGTGCCGCGCGCGAAGGCGTGCGGCGGTCCGCCGGCCCCGAGGGAGGGCCTGGATCACCGTGCCGGAGCTGGCCCGGGCACGGGCACCTCGCCGGTCATCGCCGTGGCCCGGCGCTGTCGCGTACGCCGGACGCGTCGCGCCGCGTCGCCGCCGTGTGCCAAACCGTCAGGTGCCCGCTCCTCGGAGCTTGCCGGGCGGTGGCCGCCTCCCTCGTGCCGCCGGTCCAGCCCGTCCCCGGACCCGCGCGAGGAGCGATGTTGACCGTCACCGAGTCGTCCCCGATCGGTACCCAGGCGTTGCGTGTCCGCCGTCGCGACGGCGCGCTCGTACCCGTCGATGTGAGCCGGATCGTCGCCGCGGTGGCGCGTTGCGCGCGCGACCTCGACCGGGTCGACCCGCAGCGGGTCGCGGCCCGCACCGCCGGCGGCCTCTACGACGGGGTGACGACCGAGGAGGTCAACCGGCTGGCGGTGCAGACCGCCGCCGAGCTGATCGGGACGGAACCGCAGTACTCCCGCCTCGCCGCCCGGCTGCTTGCCGCCCTGATCGCCGACGAGGTCGGTGGCCAGGGGATCAGCTCGTTCAGCCTCGGTGTCGCGCACGGCCATCGGCTCGGCCTCGTCGGGGACCCGACCGCCGCGTTCGTCGCCGCGAACGCCGCGGAGCTCGACGCACTCGTCGACCCATCCGCCGACCGGGCCTTCGAGTACTTCGGCATGCGGACCGTGCAGGACCGCTACCTGCTGCGCCACCCGCGCACTCGCCTCGTCATCGAGACGCCGCAGCACTGGCTGCTGCGGGTGGCCTGCGGGCTGGCCCACGACGTCGCCGAGGCCGGGGAGCTGTACCGNCTGATGGCGTCGCTCGCCTACCTGCCCAGCTCACCGACGCTGTTCAACGCGGGCACCGCGCATCCGCAGATGTCGAGCTGCTTCCTGGTCGACTCGCCGCGCGACGAGCTGGAGTCGATCTACGAGCGGTACGGGCAGGTCGCCCGGCTCTCGAAGTTCTCCGGCGGCATCGGGATCGGCTTCTCCCGCGTGCGTTCGCGCGGCGCGCTGATCCGCGGCACGAACGGCCGGTCCAACGGCATCGTGCCGTGGCTGCGGACCCTCGACGCGTCGGTCGCCGCCGTCAACCAGGGCGGCCGGCGCAAGGGCGCGGCCTGCGTGTACCTGGAGCCCTGGCATCCCGACATCGAGGAGTTCCTCGAACTGCGCGACAACACCGGCGAGGACGCCCGGCGCACCCACAACCTCAGCCTCGCGCACTGGATCCCCGACGAGTTCATGCGCCGCGTCCACGCCGACGACACCTGGTCGCTGATGGATCCCGACGAGGTCCCCGACCTGACCGACCTGTGGGGCGACGCGTTCGACCGCGCCTACCGGGCCGCGGAGGCCGCCGGGCGCTACGTCCGCCAGCTGCCCGCCCGCGACCTCTACGCCCGGATGATGCGCACCCTCGCGCAGACCGGCAACGGCTGGATGACCTTCAAGGACGCCGCGAACCGGACCGGCAACCAGACCGCCGAGCCCGCCAACGTCATCCACCTGTCGAACCTGTGCACCGAGATCCTCGAGGTCACCAGCGACAGCCAGACCGCCGTCTGCAACCTCGGCTCGGTGAACCTGGCCCGCCACCTNCTGGCGCTGTCGCCCGGCGACGGCGACCCGTCAGCATCGGCGGACCCGATCGCAAACCCGACGGTGGATGCGGCGGGGGATGCGGCGGCGGGACCGCCCACGGACCCCGCGACGCGGATCGACTGGGCGAGGCTGCGCGCCACCGTCCGCACGGCGGTGACGTTCCTCGACCGGGTGATCGACATCACGTACTACCCGACCGGCGAGGCCGCCGCGAGCAACCCCCGCTGGCGGCCGGTCGGCCTCGGCGTCATGGGCCTGCAGGACGTGTTCTTCGCGCTGCGGCTGCCGTTCGACTCCCCCGCCGCCCGGGAGCTGTCCACCAGACTGGCCGAGGAGATCGCGCTCACCGCGCTGGAGCGGTCCGTGGAGCTCGCCCGCGAGCACGGCCCCCATCCGGCGTTCGCCCAGACCCGGGCCGCCCGCGGGGTGCTGCACCCGGACCACTTCGACGTGACGCCGACACAGCCGGAGCGATGGGCGGCGCTGCGGGCCGCCGTCGCCGAGCACGGCCTGCGCAACAGCCTGCTGCTCGCGATCGCNCCGACCGCCACCATCGCGTCCATCGCGGGCTGCTACGAGTGCATCGAGCCGCAGGTGTCCAACGTGTTCAAACGCGAGACGCTGTCGGGCGAGTTCCTGCAGATCAACACCTACCTCGTCGAGGAGCTGCGCCGCCGCGGGCTGTGGACCGAGCGGGTCCGGGAGCGGATCCGGGCGGCGGACGGCTCGGTACAGGGGCTCGCCGAGCTGCCGGACGACGTCCGTACGGTGTTCCGCACCGCCTGGGAGCTGCCGCAGCGGGCGCTCATCGACCTGGCCGCGGCCCGGATGCCCTACCTCGACCAGAGCCAGTCGCTGAACCTGTTCATGGCCGACCCGAACATCGGCCGGCTGTCGTCGATGTACTCCCACGCCTGGTCGGTCGGCCTGAAGACGACCTACTACCTGCGCTCGCGCCCCGCCACCCGCATCCAGCAGGCGACGGTCACCACCGACGCCGCCCACACCATCCCGCTCCAGGGATCACCCCAGGCCCCGGGATCNCCCCAGGTGCAGGGACCGCCGCTCGCCCAGGGGGCGCCGGCGGGCGGCGGGGGCGCCGCGTCCGTCGCCTGCTCGCTGGAGAACCCGGAGATCTGCGAGGCATGCCAGTGACCACCTCCACGCCCGCCCTGCCGGACCCGTCCGCGCGAGCGCTGCTACTGGACCCGGGGATGAGCCTGACGCTGCGCCCGATGCGCTACCCCGACTTCTACGACCGCTACCGGGCAGCGATCCGCAACACCTGGACAGTGGAGGAGGTCGACCTGCACGCCGACCTCGCCGACCTGCACCGGCTGAGCCCCGCCGAGCAGCACCTGGTCAACCGGCTGGTCGCGTTCTTCGCCACCGGCGACACGATCGTCGCGAACAACCTGGTCCTCAACCTCTACCGGCACGTCAACGCGCCCGAGGCGCGGCTGTACCTGTCCCGCCAGCTGTTCGAGGAGGCGGTGCACGNCCAGTTCTACCTGACCCTGCTCGACACCTACCTGCCCGACCCGGACGAGCGGGCCGAGGCGTTCGCCGCGATCGACACCATCCCGTCCATCCAGGCGAAGGCCCGGTTCTGCTTCCGGTGGATCGACTCGCTGGGCGGTCTGGACCGGCTGCGCACCCGCGCGGATCGCCGTGCGTTCCTNCTCAACCTGATCTGCTTCGCCGCCTGCATCGAGGGGCTGTTCTTCTACGGCGCGTTCGCCTACGTCTACTTCCTGCGGTCCCNGGGCCTGCTGCACGGGCTGGCGTCCGNCACCAACTGGGTGTTCCGCGACGAGTCGATGCACATGGAGTTCGCCCTCGACGTGGTGCNCACCGTCCGGGCGGAGGAGCCGGACCTCGTCGACGCCGAACTGGAGGACGCCGTCCGGCGGATGATCGCCGAGGCCGTCGACGCCGAGACCGTCTTCGCCCAAGACCTGCTGGCCGGCGGCGTCGCCGGGATGACGGTCGCCGACGTGCGGACCTACCTGGAGCATGTCGCCGACCGCCGGCTCGGCCAGCTCGGCTTCGCCCCGATGTTCGGCTCCGCCAACCCGTTCCCGTTCCTCGAACTGCAGGACGTGCAGGAGCTGTCGAACTTCTTCGAACGTCGCGTCTCCGCCTACCAGGTCGGCGTCGTCGGCACGGTCTCCTTCGACGAGGACTTCTGACCCGCGTCCGGGCGGCCGGCGAGGGCGCGCTAGGCGTCGCGGAAGGTCGGCGTGCGTTTCTCGAGGAAGGCTGACATGCCCTCCTTCTGGTCGGCGGTGGCGAAGGTCGCGTGGAACAGCCGTCGCTCGAAGAGGATGCCCTCCGCGAGCGAGGTCTCGAAGACGCGGTTGACCGCCTCCTTGACCATCATGGCCGCCGGGGTGGACATGCCGGCGATCGTGGACGCGACGGCGACGGCCTCGTCGAGCAGGTGGTCGGNCGGCACGATTCGGGAGACCAGGCCGGCGCGTTCGGCTTCCTCGGCGTCCATCGTCCGCCCGGTCAGGCACAGCTCCATGGCCTTGGCCTTGCCGATCGCCCTGGTCAGGCGCTGCGAGCCGCCCATGCCGGGCAGGACGCCCAGGGTGATCTCCGGCTGGCCGAACCGTGCCGTGTCGGCGGCGAGCAGCACGTCGCACATCATGGCCAGTTCGCAGCCACCGCCGAGGGCGTAGCCCGCGACCGCCGCGACCAGCGGGCTTCCCTGCACCATGGACCTGGTTGGGGACCGTAGGCGAGAGCACCGACCATGTCCAGTCGCCGGCGCCGCGCGTCGAGGCGTGCCCCGGTCGAAAGCGAGGAGACGTCGTATACCTCGCGGCGTGGCGGTCAGGGGGCGGTGGACAGCAGGTGGACAGCACTCAGCCCGGGGCGCTGCCGACAGGTCTGGAGCCTGTGGGCGGCGTCCCGGGCTGAGCGGGTCTTCCTGGGCCGATCTTGCGGCCGGCCAGGGGGTCANCCGGCAGGCGATCAGCCGGCGAGGCGGCGGGCGGCGAGGGGGACGCTGCNCTCGTTCGGGCCGACGTAGGTCGACAGCGGGCGGATGAGGGCATTGGCGGCGAGCTGCTCGATGATGTGCGCGGTCCAGCCGGTGATCCGGGACATCACGAAGATCGGGGTGAAGGTGGGGATGTCGAAACCCATCAGGTGGTAGGCGGGGCCAGTCGGGAAGTCCAGGTTCGGGTGCAGGTTCTTCTCTCGGATCATCACCGCCGCCAGGGACTCGTAGATGGCCAGCAGCCGCTCGCCGTCGGCGCCGCGGGCCTTGGCGAGCCGTTCGAGCTCGGCGCGCATCGTCGGTACCCGGGAGTCGCCGGACTTGTACACCCGGTGACCGAAGCCCATGACCGTGCGCCTGTTCGCCAAGGCGTCGAGCATCCACTGCTCGGCCGTCGCCGGGTCGCCGATCTCGTCCATCATGTGCATGACGGCCTCGTTGGCGCCGCCGTGCAGCGGGCCCTTCAGCGCGCCGATGCCCGCCGTCACCGCGCTGTACAGGTCGGACAGCGTGGAGGTGACCACCCGGGCGGTGAAGGTGGACGCGTTGAAGCTGTGCTCGGCGTAGAGGATGAGCGAGATGTCGAAGGCGCGGACGACGTCCGCCTCGGGAACCTCCCCGAAGCACATGTGGAAGAAGTTCTCCGAGAAACCGAGGGCCGGGTCCGGCAGGATCGGGTCTTGGCCGCGCCGGCGCCGCTGGTCGAGGGCGACGACCGTGGGCAGCCTGGCCAGCAGGTCGAGCGCCTTGATCTGGTTCGCGGCCACCGAGCCGTCGTCCTCAGTGGGGTCCTGCGCGCCGAGGTAGCTGACGGCGGTGCGCAGCACGTCCATCGGATGGCAGGTCTCGGGGAGCCGGGCGAGCAGACCGATCAGCGTCCGGTCGATCTGCCGGCGGGCCCGCTCGGCGTCGGCGAACGCCCGCAGCCGCTCGGTGCTCGGCAGCTCGCCGTGCCAGATCAGATAGGCGACCTCCTCGAACGAACACTCGGCGGCGAGCTGCTGGACCGGATAGCCGCGGTAGGTCAGCGAGTTCGTCTCCGGATTGACCATCGAGACCGACGTGGTGTCGACGACGACGCCGGCAAGGCCCTTGCGTACGGATGCGTCAGCGGCGGCCATGGCAGTGCTTCCTCTCGGAGGGGAACATGCTCGGCGCTCAGTCGGAGAGCCGGAAATTGAAGATCGAGTCGTCGAAGACGTTGTAGCTGGCGTAGTCGAGCACCTCGTAGAGCCGGGCCCTGTGCTGCATCCGGTCGGTCAGCCCGGCCTGGGTGCCCTCGTCGCGGATCCGGTGCAGGCCGTCCTCGACGGCGCCCATCGCCAGACGCAGCAGGGTCACCGGATAGATCACGAGGTTCACGCCGACCGAGCCCAGCTGCTCCACCGTGAACAGCTCGCTCTTCCCGAACTCGGTCATGTTCGCGAGGATCGGCACGTCCACGGCTGCGCGCATCGCCGCGAACTCGTCCAGGCCGGTCATCGCCTCCGGGAAGATCATGTCGGCGCCGGCGTCGACGTAGGCCTTCGCCCGCTCGGCCGCCGCGCCCAGGCCCTCGACCGCACGGGCGTCGGTGCGGGCGCACAGGACGAAGTTCGGGTCGCGCCGCGCCGCGACGGCCGCCCGGATCCGGCGGACCATCTCCTCGGTGCCGACGACCGACTTGCCGTCGAGGTGGCCGCACCGCTTCGGGTTGACCTGGTCCTCCAGGTGGCAGCCGGCGAGACCGGCGTCCTCCAGCACCTGGACGGTCCGCGCGACGTTCATCGGCTCACCGAACCNGGTGTCGGCGTCGACGATCGCCGGCAGGTCGGTGACCCGGGCGATCGCACCGGACCNCCCGGCGACCTCGGTCAACGTGGCCAGCCCGATGTCGGGCAGCCCCAGGTCGGCGGAGAGCACCGCCCCGGACACGTACACCCCGTCGAAGCCGAGCTGCCCGATGAGCAGCGCCGTCAGCGGGTTGAACGCTCCGGGGAAACGCAGCACCCCGCCGTCCGGGCCCCCGGAGGCAGCCAGCGCCTCGCGCAGCGTCACCCGCCGGCTCGCCGCCGTCGTCTGGGCGTGCAGCATGACGATCCCCTTCTTAGAAGAGCCCGCTGGTGGACCCGGTGGGCTGCGGCCAGGCTGGGGCGAGGGTAAGTTCACCGAGCTCGTCGGGATGCAGCGTCCCGAGCCGGACCGCGGCGTCGAGGAAACGGTCCTGCTCGTGCAGGGAGACGATGCCCTCGGCGAGGCGGCGGAACTTCGTCACGTACTCGGCCCGTCCGAACGGGCGGGCGCCGAGGGGATGCGCGTCGGCGACGGCGATCTCGTCCTCGACGATCGAACCGTCCGCCAGGGTCACGACGACCCGACCTCCGAACGCCTTCTCCGCGGGATCCGTCGCGTGNTAGCGGCGCGTCCACTCCGGGTCCTCGACCGTGGTGATCTTCTGCCACAGCTCGACGGTGTCGGGCTGGGCGGCCCGCTCGGGGGTGTAGGAGCGCTCGTGATGCCAGTCCCGGTCCTGCAGGGCGACGGCGATGATGTACGGGATCGAGTGGTCGAGGGTCTCCCGGCTCGCCGTCGGGTCGTACTTCTGCGGGTCGTTCGCCCCCGAGCCGATGACGTGGTGGGTGTGATGGCTGGTGTGCAGGACGATGGACCGCACACTCGCCAGCGCGTCGCCGAGGCGCGGGCCGAGCCGGCGGGCCAGGTCGATGAGAGCCTGGCTCTGGTACTCGGCCGAATGCTCCTTGGTGTAGGTGTCGAGAATGCCCCGCTTGGGCTCGCCGGGCCCGGGCAGGCCGACGACGTACTGCGCCTGCGGGCCGTCGAGCAGCCAGGCGATCACGCCGTCCTCGCCCTCGTAGATCGGCGACGGCGCGCCCTGGCCGCGCATCGCCCGGTCGACCGCCTCGACGGCGATCTTGCCGGCGAACGCGGGGGCGTACGCCTTCCAGCTCGAGATCTCGCCCTTGCGGGACTGGCGGGTCGTCGTCGTGGTGTGCAGCGCCTGCCCGACCGCCTGGTAGATCGTCTCCGTCGGCAGGCCGAGCGCCGTCCCGATCCCGGCCGCGGCCGACGGGCCGAGATGCGCGATGTGGTCGATCTTGTGCTTGTGCAGGGAGATCGCCCGGACCAGGGCCACCTGGATCTCGTAGCCGGTCGCGATGCCGCGCAGCAGCTCGCGCCCCCCGAGCCCGGTGTGCTGGGCGGCCGCGAGGATCGGTGGGATGTTGTCGCCGGGATGGGAGTACTCGGCGGCGAGGAACGTGTCGTGGAAGTCCAGCTCACGCACCGCGACGCCATTGGCCCAGGCCGCCCACTCGGGCGAGACCCGGGTCGCGGGCGGCAGGCCGAACACCGTGGCGCCGGCCCGGCCGGACGGCGGCGCGTGCCGCGTCGCCTGCTCCCGTGCCGCCGTGACCGGCCCTCGGGCCAGCGACGCGGCCGCCACGGCGGCGTTGTCGATCACCCGGTTGACGACCATCTCGGCGACGTCCTCGGTGACCTCCACCGGGTCCGCCGCGACTTCGGCGATCTTCCAGGCGAGCTGCTCCTCCCGGGACAGCCGCTCCTCGCTGCGGTGGACACGCACTTTGTGCTCGATCATGCGGGCACCTCGTTCCTCACATTGACGTGGGCCTCGGCCCACGACGGGGCGGCAACCCCTGCTTCGGGGCTCCGCTCAGTCAGCCGGACTCCGGACCGGGCGGCCGGATCCCCGCGGGTGCGGGGATCCGGCGCCGCGATCACGAACGTGCTGTCATCGCGGCCGTCGGCCCACAGCCCGGCCTCGCGGCGCAGGCGGGGCGCGGCCGTCGGGTCCGGGCCCGGATGCACATGAAAGCCGCGCCCGGCCTTCCCACCGAGCAGTCCGGCGTCGACCATCTGGGTGAGCAGCGGCGGCGGGACGAGCCCCGGATCACGCAGCTCGTCGTACATGGCGGTGGCGATGGCGTGCAGGGTGTCCAGGCCGATCAGGTCCGCGAGCCGCAGCGGGCCCATCGGGTGGGCGCAGCCCAGCACCACTGCCCGGTCCACATCGGACACCGTGGCGTGGCCGGCCTCGACCATCCGGATCGCACCCAGCAGATAGGGGATGATCAGCGCGTTCACGACGAAGCCGGCTCGGTCCCCCGACCGCACCACCTGCTTGCCAAGCATGTTCACGAAGTCCTCGGCGGNGACGCGCGCCGCTGGGCTGGTGAGCACGGTGCTCACCACCTCGACGAGCGGCATCATCGGTACCTGATTGAAGAAGTGCAGCCCGAGGACGTGCGCGGCCCGCGTCGTCGATCTACTCAGCTTGGTGATCGACATGGCGGAGGTCGTCGAGGCGAGAATCGCCTCCTCGTCCTTGACCACCTCATCGAGGGCGGAGAAGATCTCCAGCTTCAGTGGCGCGTCGTCGGTGACGGCCTCGATGACGAGCTGACGGTCGGAAAGATCGTTGAGGTCCGCGGTGAACCGCAACCGCCAGGTGGACCGATCACGCTCATGNGCCGTCAGACCCCCCCGGCGCAGCGCACGCTCCAGCGATTCCAACACGCGGCGCCGCCCGGCCGATGCGGCCCGGTCATCGCGTTCACACACCAGGACGTCGAGGTCGGCCCGCGCACATGTCTCGGCGATCCCGGCACCCATGGCACCGGCACCGACAACGCCGATCCTTTCGATCCCGGACATCTACTTACTNCGATCCTCTGCCAACAAATGAATTCGTCGGCGACGGGACTCACTGTGGCACGCGGTCGGGAGGTCGGTCCAGAAAGTGAAGAAGTAATATTTTGTGAATGTGGGGACCGGAACTNCCAACTTTGTGAAGATCGGCTTCGCGAATGGCGGCGCCCGGGCGGATCCCGGCGCCGCGACGGCGGGCGGGCCTGGACGGGTACGGGACGGACGATCAGGACTGGACGGGATAGGGGACGAAGGTGCTGCGGGACTCGTCGATCGCCAGCGGCCGGCCGATGGGCGCGGCCGCGCGCTGCGGGCACCGAGGGCGGTCACAGGTGCGGCAGCCAGGGCCGATCGGAGTGGCGGCCATCGGGTCGTCCAGCGACATGCCCCGGGAGTAGACCAGCCGCGGGGCGTGCCGCAGTTCGCACCCGAGGCCGATCGCGAACGTCTTCGCCGGTTCACCGAAGGCACCACGGTGGCGCGTGACCGTGCGGGCGACCCACAGGTAGCGCTGCCCATCGGGCATGGAGGCGATCTGCNCCGCGACCCGTCCGGGTGCGGCGAACGCCTCGTAGACGTTCCAGAGGGGGCAGGTGCCGCCGGTGCGGGAGAAGTGGAATCCGGTCGCCGACTGGCGTTTGGAGATGTTGCCGGCCCGGTCGACGCGAACGAAGATGAACGGCACTCCCCGGGCGCCGGGCCGCTGCAAGGTGCTCAGCCGGTGGGCGATCGTCTCGTAGCCGACCCCGAAGTGCTCGGCGAGAAGTTCGATGTCGTACCGGAAATGTTCGGCGGCCCGATAAAACGCCGTGTAAGGGAGAATCATCGCTCCGGCGAAATGGTTGGCCAGGCCGATCCGGGCCAGCTGGCGGACCTCGGACGACTCGAAGTGCTCCGCGTTCAGAACCTTCTCGATAAGCCCGTCCTGCTCCAGGAAGGCGACCTGTGTCGCCATCCGGAAAGCCTGCTGGCCTGGACGCAGGTGGGGGGAGAAATGCAGGGTGCGATCAGCCTCGTCATAGTAGTGCATGTCGGGACCGGCGCCGGTCTNCACGGCCGTTCGGNTCAGGTGGGTGGATCGGATGGAGTGCGCCTCCTCGAGGTGGCGGCGCAGCGCGGTCCGGACCTCCCCGCGGCGGGCCCCGATGCGCCCGGCGGTGGCCTCCGCCGCCTGGTCGAGCTCGGCGAAGTGGTTCTGGTGTCGGTAGAAGAAGTCCCGGACCTGCTGGTGCGGATCGGCCTCGAACACCATGGTTCGGGACTCGGCGAGTGTCTCGGCCTGATCGAGCAGGTGCCGGTAGCGGCGGTGCAGGCCGAGCACCGCCTCGGCGAGTTCCGGCTGACCTGTCGCGAAGTCGTGCAGATCGGACGCCGAGATCTCGCCGCCCCGCGACTCGCCCAGCAGGGCCTCGCGTAGCTCGGCCAGGGTGCGGGCGGTGTCCTGGGAGGCGAAGAACGCGGCGTCGACGCCGAAGACCTCGCTGATCCGCAGCAGCACCGGCACGGTCAACGGCCGGGTGTCGTGCTCGATCTGGTTCAGGTAGCTGGGCGAGATCGCCAGGACGCGGGCCAGATCGACCTGGCTCATCGACCGGCCCTCCCGCAGCCGACGCAGCCGAGCGCCGGCGAACGTCTTCTCCACCCACCCCTCCCTCGATCTACCCGCTCCGCGGCCGACGCTACCCCTCGGTAGCGAACCCTCGGATTAACAAGATTGGCTAATTCAACGCCCGGTTTGTCTAGACTTCGCAGGCTTCAGCGAGGCGAGTAGATACCGACAGGACCACCGTTGGGAGGTGCCCGGGATCAGGCTGCGTGCTGCTGGCGGTCGGTGTCGGTGGGAGGCATGGGCTGCGGCGGGTGGAGCCGGTTGGGACGCTGGGCGATGTCGATCTTCTTTTGGTGATCTTTGGCGCCGGCTGGGCGTGGCCAGACGGCGGCCAGCTGGCCGAGTCCGAGTCGGCCTGTGCCGGCTCGGGTCAAGGGGAGCCAGCGGGCGAGGGTGGCGTCCAGGTGGTGGTCGGGTTCGGCGATGTCCGCGGCCGTGGTCGCGACGGGTACCCGCGCGGGCTGTTCGAGGTGGCGCAGCGCCTCGGCGAGCACTTCGCGGATCCGGGCTTCGCGGCGGGTCGTGGTGGTCCAGATCAGGATCGGCGTGGTGATCCGGGNTTCCTTGGCGAGCTGGTGGTAGGCGTCGAGCTTGAGGGTGAGGCGGCGTAGCGGTTCGGTGCCGAAGTCCAGTTCGAGGAACCATTCGATCTCGGCGCCGCGCTGTGCCCACCGGCCGTAGCCGTCCGGGCGGACGATGTACCCGTACAGTCCTGCGCACCGTTCTTCCGACCACCATGCCGTGAGTCGGCCGGGCGCCTCGGGCTGGCGGGCGTGGTGGATGAGTCGGGTGAACATCCCGTTGACCGCGACGCGCCGCCCGCTGTGGTCTGGAGCCGGTCTTCTGCGGGATCGGCACCCAGCGGAACTCCGGCTAGGTCCGGGCGTAGGTGATCATCTTCCAGGCAGCGTAGTTCTCCGTCCGGCCGGTGGCCTACGGCCGGACGGCGCCGGCTACAGCCCGCAGCGCCGCCGCAACGAGAGCAAGCGTGCCTTCCCACGTGTCGTGACCCGGGCGCTGCTTGGGTTCCTCAGCGGGGTCGATGGCCCGGTCGTCGTGACCGGTGATCTCAACGTCGTCGAGCCGCGTCCCGCACCCCCGGTATTCAGCCGCAGTGGAAACGGCTACCGCTTCGACCACACGTTCATTCCCGCCGCGCACCGCTCAACCGTCAACGCGTGCGACTACGTTCATACCCCTCGCCGCAGGGGCCTCGGCGACCACGCGGCGATGCACCTCACCCTCACCGGCTTGCACCGTCCCGTTCANATCACGGGTTCGACGACGAAGAAGTCACCTCGGGCGGCCTCGTTCTTGCAGGTCACAGAGATATCGATCATCGAATTGGATGTTCGCTGCGCGTGGATTCTCTGCCGCGGCAGATCCGGGCATTCTGTGATCCGTCCGGTCGCTCGCACCCTCCGAGCGAACGGCCGGACGCCTCCCGCCACCTCCGGCGCGGCTGCCGTGGGCGGGTCGGAATCGGCACATCACACCCCTGATCGCGAGATGGATAGGTTCTATGCCTCCGCACGATGAGAAGGCTCCGCACCGCCTGGGTCTGCTGGACCAGCGGATGAGGAGCATGTCGCCGGACTTCCTGGTGGACCGGGTGCTGGTCCACTACAAGCTGATTGGGCTGACGGACGAGACGATCCGTCAGCTGCTCGACCTGGCCGGCGAGTACCGCCAGGAGAGGACGGCGGCCGAGGACGAGTTCGCGCTGCTCGGACACAAGGTCAGCCCCGTGCCGACGCCGCCCAGTCCCGAGCAGGCCGCCGAACGCCGCGAGCACTTCGCCCGCCGGGCGGCGTTGTTCGCCGAGGATGACAGGCGCGCCGAGACCTACTACGACCGGGTGAGGACGATCCTGGGCGAGCAGGGGTGGGCGAACCTGCTGTCGGTGTACCTCGATGAGGTGACCGCACGGCTGAACCGTCTTGGCCCGGCGCTGGCCGCCGGGGTCGCGCCCGCGTTCGCGCTGTTGGCCGAGGACCCCGAGGGGGTCCATCGGCCGGTCGACCCCTACGACGACGAGCCGACGGGCGTGTTTCCCGCGCTCGTCTGACCCCCGCGCACGGCGTCGCTGACTCGTCGAGGGCGGCGGGCGGACGTGCCCGCCCGTTCCGCGCCGCAGCGTCCCCTGGTCGCTGGAGCATCGCTGTAGCAGCGGGATGGGCTGCTCCCCAGGACCGCCGCCCCCGGTCAGAGCCGGGGGCGGCGTCCCACCCACCCCCGCCGAGGCTCGTGGACTCCGCGATGCCTTCCACCCACGACCAGAAAGAAATCATGGACGAGTCCACCGCCGTGAAGCAGCCCTCGGATCTGAACGTCGGCCAGCCGCATTCGGCGCGGATCTACGACTATTTCCTCGGTGGGAAGGACAACTTCCCGGCCGATCGGGAGGCGGCCGAGGAGATTCTGGCCGTGGAGCCTGACGCGGGTTTCATTGCGCGGACGAACCGGGCCTTCGTCGCGCGTACCACCAGGTGGCTCGCGGGGGAGGTCGGGGTCCGCCAGTTCTTGGACGTCGGCACGGGAATTCCGGCGTCGCCGAATCTGCACGAGATCGCCCAGGGCATCGCCCCGGAGGCCCGGGTCGTGTATGTAGACAACGATTCGATCGTCCTCGTGCACGCCCGCGCGCTGCTGACCAGTACGCCGCAGGGACGGACGGCCTGCCTCGACGCCGACCTGCAAAACCCNCAGTCGATCATCAACGCTCCCGAGTTGCGTGAGACACTCGATCTGGAGCGGCCGGTCGCGCTATCCCTCAACGCGATCCTGCATTTCGTCGTAGACGACGACGAAGTGGCGGGCATCGTCGCGGGGCTCGTGGCCGGATTGCCGACCCGCAGCTACCTGGTGCTGTCCCACATCACCCCGGAGATGAATCCCGCCACGGCGGAGCAGGTTTCCCGCCGCTATGAGGCTGCGGGAATTCCCCTGAAGGCGCGTACGGCCGCGCAACTCGCCGGGATCGTGGAGGCGGCCGGATGCACTCTGGAGGAGCCGGGCGTGGTGCCGATCGCCCTGTGGCGCCCGGAGGGGGAGCCAGACGTCGCGCAGCGGGCGGTGTGGCTGCTCGGCGCGGTGGCCCGAGTCTCGTGAGCCCCCTGTCCGCGAGGGCGTCAAAGGTGACGGACCAGGTTCCAGAGACGACGCACGGTCCCGGGGACCGCTCGAAGTGCTCGGCCCCGGTGCTGACGAGGGGATGCAGACGCNGGCGGCCNTGTCCCTGGTCGGCCCGTCCGGGGTGGTCGTCGGGCACGGTGCCCTGACAGGGCCAGCCGGTCCGAACCCGCTCCACGCCGTGCACGCAACACCTCCACGGTAGTGAATCGATCACGCTTCGGGGAGTTGGGGCCGACAGCGCGCGAAACGACTGCCGTTCCTCTCGGCGTTTTCCCAGCTCAAGCGGGGTTGGAACGGGTGAACAGCTTCTTCGTGGTGAGGGGGACGACTGNCTGACGCCGCTTGGACGATGGTGGAACGGTTCGATTTGCCTACCGTCAGTGAGGAACGTTCCCATGTTGAGGATCACCTGGGCGACGCACCGTGACCACCTCTCCAATCCCAGACCCGGCTTGATCGACCGCCGGTCAAGCCGGCTACGCCAGCCGAGGAGAGGCATCGCCACAACGNCGCGCTGGTCGCGGGGGCGGTCCTGATGCGGGCGGACGGCGTGGCCGCAGTGGGGGTCGAGGGGCCGAACGTGGCACGGGTCTACGACTTCTTCCNCGGTGGCGCACACAACTTCCCGGCCGACCGGGAAGCGGCGGCGAAGGTCGAGCAAACGTGGCCGCAGATCCGCGACAGNGCGCGGGTCAACCGGCTGTTCCTGGGGGAGGCGGTCCGGTACCTCGCCGGCGAGGTCGGCATCCGCCAGTTCCTCGACATCGGGTCGGGCATGCCGACGATGGGCAACGTCCACGAGGTCGCCCAGCAGTTGGCCCCGGACACCCAGGTCGTCTATGTGGACAACGATGCGGTCGCGGTCGCGCACAGCCAGATCCTGCTCGCGCCCAACCCGCTGGCCGTGGCCGTGGAGGNGGATCTGCTGCGGCCGGACGAGATCCTGNACCATCCGGAGGTGTCCAGGCTGCTGGACCTGGGGCAGCCGGTCGCGCTGCTCCTGGTCGCGGTCCTGCACTTCTTCCCCGACGACTCCGGCCCGCGGCGCCTGGTCGCGCAGCTGCGCGACGCCCTGCCAGCGGGCAGCTACCTGGTCGTGACCCACGCCACCGGCGACGGGCAGTCCCAGGAGGTCACCGAGGCGGCCGAGGCGTACCGGCGCACGACCGCGCCCTTCCAGCTGCGCAGCCGCGCGGAAGTGCTGTCGTTCTTCGACGACTGCGCGCTGGTCGAGCCCGGCCTGGTCCTGCTCCCGGGCTGGGCGCAGGACCGGCAGCGTCGTCAGACGACGGCTGAGGGTCGGCTGCCGGTCTACGCCGGTGTCGGTCGCCTCCGGTGAGCCCGCCCGCGGGCTGCTCGACCTGCTGGCGAGACGCCGACATCCGCGATCTGCTCCTCTACGCCGACAGGTGGATCACCGCCGCGACCGCTCAGCTGTGGCCGCACACCGAGGTGGCGTTCGGGGCGATGGCCACCGCGGGCGGGGCACTGTATCGGCAGGTCCGGACCGCCGAAGAGACACTGTGCGCAACGGTCCGCCCGGCGGGCCGGGCACTGTCGCGCCTCGTCCGCGGCGACCACGGCGATCTCGCTACCGTGCTGGCCGACGGCGACGGGGCACCGGTGAACGCGGCAGTCGGCCAGGCCGAACAGCTCACGGCGCTGGCGACCTACACCCGCCTACGGGTGGCCGCCCCGACCGCCACGGCCAAGGGCGTGATGTTCACCCCTTGGGTGGACGGCGCCACCCTGGCCAGCCGGCTCCAGACCCGGCCAACAGGGCTCACCGGGGTGGTGACGGCGCTGATGGACGACCTGAGCGAGCTGCACCGCGATCCNCCCGCGCACCTGAGCCATGCCGCGGCGCCCGCCAATGCCCTGCCCCGGGTCGTCGCCGAAGCCTTGAGCCATCCGGTGGAACACCTCCACGCCGACGGAACGACGGCAGGCGAGATCGGGGAGCTTCGGGCGCTCGCGGGGAGCCTGTCGGCGCGGCTCGGCCGGTTGGNCGCCTGGCTGGACCCGATGGTGCTCAGCCGCGGCGGCATCGCGTTCGGGAACCTCAGCCCGCGCGGCGTGCTGTATCCCGACGGATCGTCACGGGCGGTGTTCGTGTCACCCGCGCTCGAACCTGGCGGGGACCTCNTGGACACCGGGACACTGCTCGGTCATCTGCACCTGCTGATCCTCGGCTGCTGGCCGCCGGTCCGGGCGGAACTCGTCGAAGGTGTCGAGGCGTGGCTGTCCGGCCGGCTGGCCGCCTGCCGGGAGCAGTGGCGTGGCTGGCTGTCCGTCGTCCTGACCGTCTGGGCGGCCACCGTCTACGACCAGGTGGTCACCGAGTTGACGCTGCCGGCGGTCGCCCTCCGCCTCGGCCCGGCTGCGGCCGATCTGCCGGCCCCGCCGCTGTCGGCGCTGTCCGTCCTCGGTGTGCTCACCCGCGAGCTACGCCGCCGCGGGGCTGGTGCGGCGCTGAACGCCGCTCTCGGCGCGCTCGCCGACAGCCCGGCCGGCCAGCCGGTGCAGCAGCTCGACTCCACCGATCACTGATCTTTCACTCGTTCGCAGACCGAAGGTGCACGTCCATGGCTATAAGCCTGAGCCGGCCACCCGGCAGCCGATCACACCCCGCCCATCCTGCGCCGTCTGGCTCCGCCCCCGCCTCTCCGCCCGGCCAGGTCGTCGCTGTTCGCAGCCGAACCACCGACTCGTTGATCACTCTCGGTCGGAAGACGACCGACCACCCGCCCGAGCGTGCGTTCGACCTGCTGCGCGACACGGCGGTACGCCTCGTCAACCGGCACGTCCAGCGGGACGGTGCGTGCGAGGAGTGCGGGTGCGCGTGGCCGTGCTGCATCGTGATGCTCGCCGAGAACAACCTCGCGCTCGTGCAGGACACCGCCTCCGCCCCCGCCATCTCTGACAGCGTCGGCCGCGCAGCAGTGCCGCTGAGGGCTGCGGGCAGCCGCATCTCGTCCCACCCGCCCACGCCCCCTCGACGCGAGGGCGAGGCCAGTCCAGATCTCCGCAGCAGGGAGAGCCGCATGACCACCGTGACCATCGCCCCGTCCACCACACCCGAACCGGCCGTCCATCTGCTACCGCATCGCGTCTGGCACTACCCGATCAGACCCCAGTCCGCCAGTGCCGCCCGCCACAACGTCGTCGCACAACTCCACCGGTGGAGCCTTGACCATGTGGTCGACACGATCATCCTGGTGACCTCGGAACTGATCACTAACGCGCTCACCGCGAGCCTGCGCGGCGACGGCGACCTGACGTCCCAGATCGCGATGCGCCTGACCTACAGCGACAACCATGTGATCGTCGAGGTCTGGGACGGGGGACCGGGCCACCCGACCCGCCGGGCCGGTGACCCCGACGCCGAGGACGGCCGNGGCCTGCACCTGGTCACCGCCCTGGCCCGGCGCACCGGACACTACCGGGCCCGGGTCCGTACCCCTGACGGGAGCTTCCAGAGGAAGGGGAAGGTCGTCTGGGCCNCTCTGCCCCACAACACCCCACCCCCTCAGCACGTCTGGACCACCCTGACCGACGACCTACCACGACGTGAACGATTCGTCACGCACGCCGAGACCACGGCCAGCCCGGACGTCTTCGACCTCGACCTGCTGCACCGGGTCCGCGACGGCNTGCGCAAGCTCGACGTCCACACCACGCCTATGGGCTCTGCCCATCGCGGCCTACCCACCTAGCCGAAAGGGCACGCCATGCCTGACCCTGTCAACCGCTCCTGCCCAACATGGTGCGAGCAGCCCGCCGGCCACCNCCATGTCGAGCCCGCAGGCCCTGGCGACTACCACGTCTCCGAGTTCACGGTGATCGACCTGCCGGGCATCCCCGGGGTGCGTGACCAGACGGCGATCCAGGTGGCGATCGAACAGTACGTCACCGCGACGACCACCTACCAACCGGTGATCTCCCTCGGCGTCGGGGAAGAAGACCCCGACAGTGAAGCCTTCACCCTCGACGAAGCCGACGCCCTCGCTGCGGCNCTCACCCGCGCGGTCGCCGCCGCCCGCAACAGTCAGACAGCCCAGCCCCCCAACGATGATGGCCGCGCCTAACGCGCCCGGCGTGCCTGACGGACTGCGGGCGCTTCCGGCGGCCGGAGAGACGGTAGCCAGCCAGCAAACAGCGGTGCGCCGCCACTCACTCAACCCACAGCTTCCGACAGGAATCCGATCTCAGCGGACTGCCCTTTGCGGTCGGTCCCGGCATGGCCGCCGGCCTCCTCCGGCGAGACGTCCTCACGACCGCAGACCTGCGACGACGAAACGGCCCGCATGTCACTTCACCGCCACACCGTCCCACCCGCGCTCCGTCCGATCGTGCTACTCGCCAGGATGCGCGACATGCTCCCGTCAGCGCGGCTGGCAGATCTACTCGCCACCTTCGCCCCGCCTGTCGACCCGACGGCTCCAGAAGGGACAGACCTGTGCTCGGCGCTGGACGCCTACGACCAGGCGGCACGGTTCGGCCTGAGCGCGGAGGAGGCCCGCAACGAGGTCGACGCCGCTGCCGTGATCTTCCACCTTCGCTGCGGCGGCGCTGACCCCCAATCGAGTAGTGGCATCCACGAGCACCGAGCGGCCCGATAGACGCCCCGCACATCGCGTCAATCACCGCGAAACCGCAGTCGAGTTACCTGACGGCAACGATGGCGACTCGTTTGCCCGCATCTGCGGCCTGCCGTGCGAACTGACGCACCGCCTGGCGCCGAACAGATCGCACCNCCTGGCGCCATTTCCGCAGCTCAGGGGCCTCTCGGCAGCCGAAGAACATGTTCGTGGCGGGGGGAATGACGTGCACCCCCAGGCCACGCGATGATTATGGTTGCTCGGCTTTCCCGTGGAGCGGACAGCGCTCTAGATAACAGGTGCGCCATCGACTCTGGCCCGGCGGTGGTGGATCATTGAGACGATCTTGCTGATCCTGGAACGGCGGACCGGCGCCGGTCTGCGAGGCGGGTTTGGAGGGGATGCGGCGTGAGTAGACCCAGTCTGCGGGTGGAGCAGGATGAGCTGCGGGCGCGGATGCGTGCGGTCGGCATGTCGCACGACGAGATCGCCGTCGAGTTCGCCCGCCGCTACAAGCTGCGCCCCCGCGCCGCCCACCGCCACGCCCGCGGCTGGACCCAGGCGCAGGCCGCGAACCACATCAACGCCCACGCCGCCCGCGTCGGCCTCGATCCCCAGGGCGCCGCTCCGATGACCGCNCCGCGGTTGTCGGAGCTGGAGAACTGGCCGCTGCCGAACAACCGCCGCCGGCCTACCCCCCAGCTCCTCGCGCTGCTCGCCGAGGTCTACGACACCAGCATCCACAACCTGATCGACCTCGACGACCGCGAACACCTCACCCCCGCCGACCATCTGATCCTTGGGCAGACTGGCCAGATCCAGCACACGTCCACCCGAATCCGTGCAACCACGCGTTCTTACCCTGTGACGTTGTCCGCACCTGCGGCGGGAGGGNTGCAGCCGGGCGGGNTCGAGCGCATATCAATAGCATATGTACCGGTAGAAATGGAGCGTGTCATGTCGGCTGCCAAGGAGTCGGGGGAGCATGNGATGTTCGCGGCGGNCAGAAGTCTCGATGCCAGCTCTGTCGAGCAGCTAGCCGACGATGTACGTCGGCTCGCGCATACCTACAACACCACCCCTCCCTTCCCGATGTTCACCGAACTGTCCAAGACCCGCAACACCGTGTATGCGCTGCTGGAGCAGACGAAACGCCCGCAGCAGCTCAACGAGCTCTACATGTTCGCCGGACAGCTCTGCGGCCTGCTCGGCATCGTCAGTCTTGACCTCGGGTTTCCCGATGCTGGAGTCGAGAACGCCCGCGCGGCGTGGGCCTATGGGCAGATCGTCGACGATGACGGGCTGCGCTCGTGGGCCCGCGCTGTCCAGGCCACCATCGCCTTCTGGTCCGACCGCCCGAGAGAAGGGATACGGCTGACGAGTACGGGCCTTGAGCATGCCAGGCCGGGGTCCGGAAAGGTTCGCCTGCACGCCGTGCAGGCCCGCTCCTATGCGATGATCGGAGCCGCGGACGAGGCGATGACCGCGCTGGCCGCTGCCCAGCGCACGGCTGAAGAAGACGCGTCGGACGATCTTCTCGATAGTGTGGGTGGCGAGTTCTCGTTCGGTGAGGAGCGCCGGCTCCTCAGCGCCGCTGCCACGCATCTCGCGCTCGGCCAGATCGACCAGGCTGAGCACGCAGCGGCTCAGGCGATCGGTCTGTTCACCGCGATTCCGGTCGCCGATCGATGGACACCAGGTGAGCATGGTGCCCGGGTCGATCTGATCGTCGCCCGAACGCTGGGCGGNAACCTCGACGGTGCGCACGATGCCCTCGTTCCCGTGCTCGCGCTGCCGTCCGAGCAACGTACTGGGCGCCTGACGGGGAGACTCCACCGGTTGCGCCGGTCGTTGAGCCAGCCGACCTATCGCGGCTCTACCGACGCCGAGCAGCTCGACGGTCAGATCGAGCACTTTGTGCGCGAGTCGGCCACCGCCGTGCTGCCCCCGGGCACCTCACACCAGTCGCTGCTCGCTAGCGGCAGCATCTGACCGAAGCCCCCACATGTCGATGATGCGACGCTCCCTGGCTGGGTCGATACCGTGCTCGCCTTGACGCTCATGCCATACCGGAGCGCCGCCGGCCGCCAGCCACGCCCACGTGTCCAGGACCGTCTGCTCGATCGGCCGGCAGCGCAGGCCCGCCGCTGCTGCCCGCATCGCATCCACCTGCCACGTCCCCGGAGGCACCCGCCACAGCGGGATCTCCGTCCACTGGCGCACACCCTGCTCTACAAGCCAATCGGGTTCCGCCCAGACGATCTCGACCTCGTCGGAGCCTCGGACGTCCCGCGTCGCCGCAGTGCATGCTTCCAGCATCCGGCCGTAGGTTGCGTGGCCGGCGGGCGCCGCGACGTTGAAGATGCCGCTGGCCGACCATCCGACCAGGTCGAGCAGAAACGACGCGAGGTCACGCACGTCCACCGGCTGGATGGGCCTGTTGGCGGGCGCGGGGGCCAGCACCCGACCGCCTCGCGCCATCCGCCGAAGCCACCACGGCAGCCGTCCGACGTACTCGTGCGGGCCGAGGACCACACCCGGCCGCACAATGAGCAACCGATCAGAAGAAACGCTCCGCAGGACCGCGGCCTCACACCCGGCCTTGTGGGGACCATAGCGCTCCGCGTCCCAGCGAGGATCTTCCACCACAAGATCGGGGTTCCCCGGGTGCGGAGGTGATGATTCGTCGACAGGGGACGCAGGCCAGTCTCGATACACCGAGACAGTCGACACAAACACGTATCGCCGGGCCTGTGCGCCCAGAACCTGCGCGGCAAGGCCAACCGAGCGGGGTTCCGCGCCGCCGACGTCCACCACGGCATCCCACGGTCCATCCGCGGCGAGGCGATCAAGATCCTTGGTGTTGGTTCGGTCTCCTCGGACTAGGTGGACTCCTGCGACATCCGGTCCGGACCTACCCCGGTTGAACGTCGTGACCGCCCAGCCACGGCCAACCGCATCCTCAACCAGGACACGGCCGACGAACCAGGTTCCTCCCAGCACCAACAGACGCATGGCGCAATCGTCTCAAAAAGACTTTCCCATGTGGCCGGCGCTCGATGGCGCATCTGCGCGCGGGAGCGCCGGGTTCAGTAGATAGGTGGCCGGCTGCGGCCATCTACTCGATTCGTGACGCGACGACTACTGTCAGAATGGCCCGTATCGCGAGGACCGGAAGATCGGCCGACCAGGTCTGGAGAGGACGTAACACGTCGTCATGAGTAGGGCGAGCCTGCGGGTGGAGCAGGACGAACTGCGGGCACGCATGCGTGCGGTCGGCATGTCCCACGACGAGATCGCGGTCGAGTTCGCCCGCCGCTACAACTACCGTCCCCGGGCCGCCCACCGGGTCGCGCACGGCTGGACCCAGGCGCAGGCCGCGAACCGCATCAACGCCCACGCCGCTCGCGTCGGCCTCGACCCCCAGGGCGCCGCCCCGATGACCGCTCCGCGGTTGTCGGAGCTGGAGAACTGGCCGCTGCCGAACAACNGTCGCCGGCCCACCCCCCAGCTTCTCGCCCTGCTTGCCGAGGTCTACGACACCAGCATCCACGCCCTGCTCGATCTCGACGATCGAGAACACCTCAGCCCCGCCGATATCCTCCTCCTCGACAAGATGCCGAGAGCGGCGCGGACGCAGCCCACCGGGCCGGCGGCGCAGATGATGCACCAGAGCGGCGGAACCGCTGCCGGCGTCGTGGTCGAGCCCGCGGTCGTTGGGGGAACGCGGTCGCTGCTGGAGCTGCGCTCGACGCCTGTCGGCCACCTGCCCGTTCAGACGACAGGCATCAGGGCATGGGAAGNGGCACCGACAACGGAAGCGGTAGCCAAGATCACCAGGAATGATCTCGCGCTTGATCGCCGTGAGGCGGTGCGCGTCATGGCGGACGTGGTCGTCGGCGCTGCGCTTCTCGAAGGCGTGGAGCGCTGGTTGAACATCACCGAGCCGCCCGCTGGTCAGCGTCGCACCGCTGGCGTCGGCGTGGAGGAAGTCGAGGAGATCGAGCTGGCCGCGCGGACTTTCCGGGCGTGGGACAACCAGTTCGGCGGAGGGCTTCGGCGTAAGGCGGTCGTGGGTCAACTCGCCGAGATCGCGGATGAGCTTCGCGACTTCTCCCATCCGCAGGACCTGACCCGGCGGCTGCACAGTGTGATGGCTGATCTTGCCGAGACCGCCGCGACGATGTCCTGGGACTCGGGACACGGCGGGATTGCGCAGCGCTACTACCTGCTCGCTCTTCGGTCAGCCAAAGCGGCTGGCGATCCCGTGTTCTGCGCGAACATCCTCGCCGGCATGGCACGGCAGCAGTTCTATCTCGACCGGACGACCGAAGGACTCGAACTCGTCCGCCTCGCGCAGGACGTCGCCGGCGCTCGGGCGACCCCGGCGGTGCGCGCGATGCTGTTCACGCGCGAGGCATGGGCCTACGCCCGGCAAGGTCGGCTCGCTGCCTTCCGGCGCACGACGAGCCGGGCGGAGGACACCTTCCGTGACGTCGACGCGGCCGTCGAGCCGTACTGGATCTCCTACTTCAACGAGGCGGAACTGGCAGGGGTCACCGGAGGCCGTCTTCTCGACATCGCGCACCAAGCGCCGGAGTATGCCGACGAGGCAGCCGCCTGGCTGAATCAGGCCGTCGAGGCTCGGGACGTCGGCAGCGTCCGCAGCACAGCCCTTGATCAACTTGGGTACGCAGAGATCAGACTGGTGCAGGGCGAATTCGACGAGGCGGCGCGGCTGGGCCACGCCGCCGTGACGACGGTCGAGCAGACGCGATCCAGCCGTGTGCGGGTCAAACTCGGCGAGTTCTACCGGCACGCCGAATCCCGAACCTCCGCTCGGCCCATCGCCGACCTGTGCGCGAGGATCACACCCATGCTTCACACCGAACGAACCGCGGCCCGGACAGACGAGTCCTGGAGCTCAACAACGTGACCCGCATCGGTGTCACCGGCCACATGGATCTCACCCCCGCGACCGTCGTCCTCGTACGGACCGCCCTCATGGAGGCGCTCACGCCGTACGCGCCAGACCTGACCGGCGTCAGCTGCATCGCCGCCGGCTCCGACAGCATCTTCGCCGACGTCGTCCTGGACCTCGGCGNCACACTCGAAGTGATCATCCCAGCCGCCGACTACCGCGCGAGGAAAGTCAAACCCGAACACGCCGATCTGTTCGACGACCTTGTCCGCCGGGCCGCCACCGTACGGGTCCTGCCCCACGAGGTCTCCGATCGGGCGGCGTACGAGGCCGCGAACGACGCACTCGTCGACGGCGTTGATCTGCTCATGGCGGTCTGGGACGGGCAGGCTCCCGTCGACCGGGGCGGCACAGCCACCACGGTCGCTCACGCCCGCGCGAACCATCGCAGCGTCCAGATCATTTGGCCAACCGGGGCGGCACGACAGAGACGACGGTAAGCCTTGCCNCACTGCGNGGACTCAGGCTCGCACCATCAGCAGCCATATGATCTCCTGCGATCGCATAAGGGTAGTTCCGCTCTGCATGATGGTTCGGTGACCTGTCGTGCAAATATCCGTGATCGTTCTGGTTAAATCGTTGATCTTCAGTCGGGAGGTGCAGAGGCTAGTACTACAGCCCCAGTGGTCGGGATGTGATCTCCGCCCGGNGGACGGCGTGGCGCGTTAGGTGTCGCTGCCGCGGGTCTCTCGAAGTCCGATTGCTCCTGCTCCTAGCGCAATCTGCTACCCGTTCGCGTGCCTCCGAAGACGTTCCCTGGACCCGGGACCCCAGCATGCGCCGCTTGAACGCCCCATCGGCGGCNCCAAGCATTACCACCACCGGTCACGCGACCGCGCAGCGGAGAATCTCGACACGGCCATCGAGCCAACAGAAAGATCACTGAAACTGTAGTACTAGGGCTCGACCTATAGCGTCCTCCCAAACGGGGAGCACCTTCGTGTAGTCGCTGCTGGCGGCAAGCTCTCTTGCCGCCAGTCCCATATGTATCAGCCGGGTCGGGTCCGATCGCAACGCGGTGATTCTCTCGACGAAGGTTTGTGCCACGACGGCGTCCGCCGGGTCTCCCTCGATCAAGCAGCCGGTGGCGCCGTCGATGACCCGATCCGGTAGAGCGCCGGCCGACGAGCAGACGATCACGGCGCCGGCGGCAGCAGCCTCCATTGCCGCGATGCAGCAGGTCTCCGGGTACGTCGTGGGGTACAGGTAGAACTGTGCCGTCAGCTGGAGCCTGATAAGGTCGGGTTTAGCCAGGCGGCCCAGGTAGCGCACGCCGTCGGATGCCATCGCCCTTGCGCGC
Source organism: Frankia sp. AvcI1 (assembly GCF_001420875.1). Taxonomy (NCBI): domain Bacteria; kingdom Bacillati; phylum Actinomycetota; class Actinomycetes; order Frankiales; family Frankiaceae; genus Frankia; species Frankia sp. AvcI1. The sequence goes on from NZ_LJFZ01000009.1 coordinate 190,269, forward strand.
TCNTACAGTGCGCCGGCCCGGCGCAGGTCTTCCTCGACTGTTATGCCTCGCAGTAGGTGACTCGATGCAATGAACAGCTCGGCGTCCGGATGACGCCTGTGGATCGCTGGCCACATGTCCAGGAGCGGCTCCAGGCCACGTCTCGGGTTCGCGGCGTGNAGAAACCGGCCCGCCACCTTGGGCGGCTGCTCGGCGTAGTCCGACATGTTGAGGCCGTCTGCGGTGACAACCCATTCGACGTCCGCCGGGTAACCGAAGTCGTTGATGTAGAGGTTGCGTTGAAAATCAGAGAAGGCGACGAGGAGATTGATCTCGCCGGCGCCGACCTGGCCGATGAGGCTGGNGTTGGGAGCCTTCAGTCCTAGTTTCGCTGCTCGTACCGGCGCATTAAACCGGCCGGGTTCCATTCTCTTGGTTCGCACCCAGAAAATGATGACGTCCCGGTATTCATCCTCGGCCATCTCCGTGAGAGGCAGCCACTGTACGCCGAGGTCGTCTACGCGCGGGCAGTCGGNGTATACCCGAACCTCATGCCCTCGGGCGGCGAGGCCGCGAGCGGCCAGGACCATACCCGTCTCGTTCNCGCCAAGACCCTTCATGGTCAGGTCGGAGGGTCNCACAGAGAAGTACCCTGGATGCACGATGTCGATCTTCACGGGGCTCCTTGGATGGAGTATCGACGGCGAGCCCATGGAGCTTACCTTTACCTGCCTCCGATAAAAGTCCCTTCGGNGGCGACGATCCTCCGGACATGCCGGGGCAGTTCAGTCAGGCGCGGGAGTCGTTGCCGCGCTGTGCGTCGTTCGTCTGCCGCGCCGCAGGCGCTGNGGCTGCCACAGGGGCGCCTGCGTCATCACCGTCTGCCACGAAGCCGTCGACCGCAGGGCNTCAGTTCTCCCTGGTCAGGCGCTTGCGGCAGGGGGAACGACTTCTTCGTCATCCAGGGAATGACCGGCCCGGTCCTACATCGCCATGCTGGTCTTCCTGCGCTTCGGGCGCTGGAGTGACTGACGCACACGGGAGTAGCTCTTCACTCGGATGGCGCTGGCCGGCGGCGCGGCCGGGTATCGCGACCCGAATGCGTGGAGGGCGAGTGCGAGGATGGAGCNCGTAATGATCGAAAGTCGGATATCTGGTACGGCGGCCTTTCGGATCGGGAAGCGGTTCACTTTCGATGCCGCGCACCACCTACCGAGCCTGCCCGCCGACCACAAGTGCTCCCGCGTTCATGGCCACACCTACACGGTCGAGTTCGTCCTGGAAGCCTCGGAGCTGACCGGCCCGGGGTTCGTCACCGACTTCGGTGATCTTGNCGTCGCCGGTCGTTATCTCGCCGAGTCGTTCGACCATCGTGACCTGAACGAGGTGCTGGACGTCGAGNCGACCAGTGAGGCGCTCGCACAGCATCTGGNCCGGTGGTTTCTGGCCGAGGTGGAGCCGGGGGTGCATGGCCGGCTCGTGGCGGTCCGGGTGTCGGAGACCCCGCGCAGCTGGGCCGAGTACCTGCTCGGGTATCCGCGGTGATTCCGGCTGCGGTGGGTGCGACGCCGCGTTCCGAGACGTCGCGAGGGCTTGTGGTGGCGGAGCGGTTCGGTCCGACGTTTCAGGGCGAGGGGCCGACGGCCGGCCAGCGGTCGCTGTTCGTGCGGCTGTCGGCCTGCAACCTGTCGTGCGCGTGGTGCGACGAGCCGCACACGTGGGACCGGAGCCGCTTCGATGTGGACGCGCACAGCGAGCGGCTGAGCCAGAGCGCGCTGCTCCGTTGGGTGCTGGACTCGTCGGTGAACCGTGTGGTCGTGACCGGCGGCGAGCCGCTGCTGNAACAGGNCGCTCTGTTTCCGCTGGTCGCCGCACTCGCGCAGGCGGGACGGCACGTGGAGATCGAGACCAACGGCACCGTCGCGCCGATCGCCGAGATGGTCGAGGCCGTCGAGCGGTTCACCGTCTCGCCGAAGCTGTCGGGTTCGCGGGTCGTGGCGGGCCGGCGGATCGTCCCGGCGGCGTTGACGGCGTTCGCCGGCTGCGGCAAGGCCGTGTTCAAGTTCGTCGTCACCGGCGACGGGGAGATCGACGAGATCGCGGAGCTGGAGGACCGGTTCGGTCTGGCCCCGCTGTGGGTGATGCCGGAAGGGACTGACACACAGAGCGTGCTGGCCGGCATGCGGCACCTGGCCGAGATCGCCCTGGAGCGGGGATGGAACCTCTCGCCGCGTCTGCACGTGCTGTTGTGGGGGAACGCCCATGGTCGCTGACCAGCCCAGATCCTCGGGCAGGGCCGGGCGTCTGGCTGGTCGCCTGGGCTCGCGCAGTGGTGTGCTCGTCACGGTCGAAGGGCTGTGGGGAGCGGGAAAGACGACCATGGCCGGGCAGCTCGGCCGCCGTCTGGCAGAGCAGGGGTTCGACGTCGAGGTGGTGCACTACGGGCCGCTGCCGGACGTGGTGGGCCGGCTGTCGCGCTGGCTGGAACGCGAACCNCTGCGGACCCGGACGGGCACCGGCGGGTTCCGTCACCCTCATCACGCCACGGTCGACGTGTTCACGCGGCTGTGTCGAGAGTCGTGGCACCACAACCACTTCTACCGGCCGGCGTTGGAAGCGCACGACGTCGTGGTGGTTGATCACGGCGTCTACTCCAAGCTCGCCTATTGTCTGGCGATCCTCGGCGAGCAGCATCCCAACGTCGCCGTCACGGTGCTGCTCGACCAGCTGCGGGGGTGCGTCGCCCCGTGGTTCTGTGTCCCGGACCGGGCGTACTTCCTGGACGTCCCGTGGCCCCTGGCGNGGGAACGGGCAATCCTGCGCGGACGAGGCGGCGGCGTGCCGGGCTCCGTGGAGCGGCTGCTGTTCCTGCCGCGGTTCGACGCCGCCTACCGGCATGTGGTCGCCGCCTTCCCCGACGTGGTGGTCCCCGTCGTCGTCGACCTGCGCGAGGCCGACGACGTCGCCGACGAGATCGAACGCGACCTGCTGGCCTTACTCGGTGTTCCCACCGTGGGAGGAGATCCCGGTGTCTGACGTGCTGCTGTTCTCCGCCGGGCTGGNCTCGTTCCCAGCCTGGCAGTACCTCGACAAACCTCCGGCGCTCTACTTCGACCTCGGCCACCGCTACCGCGACCAGGAACGGGCCGCGATCACGGCACTGGTCGACCGGTGCGGCATCGAGGTGAGCGTCAGCCGGGAACTCGACCTGTCACGGTGGGAAGCCGACGACGCGATCATCCCGCTGCGCAACGTCTACCTCGCGATGCTGGNCGCGAACCGGGCCGAGCGGATCTGGTGCNTCGGGGTCAAGGGCGACGCGACCGCGGACAAGAGCCCCCAGGCGTTCCACCGGATCAGCCAGATGATCACGGATCTGTCGGGGCGGCCGGTCCGGCTCGACAGCCCGTTCTGGCAGATGACCAAAACGGAAATCATCGCCTGGTATCTCGGTCGGGGCCTGCCGGCCGGCGACCTGNTGCTGACGTTCTCCTGCTCGCGCACCGACAACGCGACTGCCCACTGCGGGCGGTGCTCCAGCTGCCTGCGCCGCTGGATCTCCCTCGTCAACAACGGCATCGACGCACCGTTCGAGACCGACCCGTGGACCTGGGCGCGGGTCGCCGACTACTACGTCTCCGCGATGCGGGACGGCACCTACCCCGACCACCGGGCCGAGGAGTTCTTCGCCGCCCTCGACGCCGTCGGCTTCGTCCCCCCGCCGCCCGCCCACCACGCCGCCTCGAAGGACGACCGCCGGTGAGGATCTACATCGCCGCGCCGCTGTTCAGCCAGGCGGAGAAAGAGTTCAATCTGACCGTCGACCGCGCCCTGCGGAACCTGGGACTCGACACCTACCTGCCCCAGCGGGACGCCGGCGAAGCCGCGCCGCTGATCCGCGCCGGCGCCGACGAACACACCGTCCGGGCCCGGCTGTTCACCGCCGACTGCACGGCCGTCGGCGCCTGCGAGCTGTTCCTGCTCATCCTGGACGGCCGGGTGCCCGACGAAGGGGCCTGCTTCGAGCTCGGCCTCGCGTATGCGGCCGGCAAGACGTGCTTCGGATTGCAGACCGACTCCCGTCGCTTCGGCGGCACCGACTCGAACAACCTGATGATCGACTACGCGCTGGGNGGTGNCATCAGCCGCTCCCTCGACGAGCTCACCGCCACGTTGGCCGCCCACCTGCACGACCGGCAGCCGAGCACCACCGCAGACGGCTTGGATGTTGCGGACTCCCAGCCCCACACACCGACCGCAGGAGGACAGCGATGAACCTGGGTATCAACCTGTGCTTCGCCGTCAAACGCCACCTGGAACCGCAGCGGTGGGCCGAGTTCGTCCGCGCCGACCTGGGACTGGACACGGTGCAGGTCACCTTCGACCTGCTCGACCCGTGGTGGCCGGAGCGGGAACGCGACCAGGTCGCCCGCCGCATCGCCAACGCCGCCGCCGCGTGGGATCTCACCATTCACAGCGCCTACGTCGGCCTGGCGCACTACCTGCCCGCCGGGCTGCTCGATCCCGATCCGGAGGCGCGGGCGGTCGCGCTGACCTGGTGGCGGCGGGCCTGCGACGTGACGGCGCTNCTCGGCGCCCGTGCCGTGGGGGGACCGCTGGGCACCTTGAGCGTCCAGGATGCCGCCGACCCGGACAGCCGGGCTCGGCGTTACGCCGACCTGCTGGACTCTCTGGTGTTCGTCGCCGACCACGCCGCGGCTGTCGGTCTCACCGAGTTCCTCGTCGAACCGACGCCGATCGCCCGCGAGATCCCAGCCACGGTCGGCCAGGCCGACCAGCTGATACGCGACCTGTCCGGACGCACCGAGGTGCCGGTCGGCCTGACGCTCGACATCGGTCACACCCTTTACCAGCCGCTGTACGGCCCGGACAGCACGCCGGCGGATTGGATCAGTCCGCTGGGCCCGGCGATCCGGCTGGTGNACCTCGACAACACCGACGGTCTGGGTGACCCGCACTGGGGCTGGCCCCACCCGCAGGGACGTGTGGACGTCGCCCAGGTCGGCGCGGCGCTGCGGGACGCCGGCCTGGGCGACGTGCCGGTGCTGCTGGAGGTCTACCCGCGGTTCGAGGACGACGACGACCACGTCCGCCAGACGATCGCGAGCTCGGTCGCCCATTGCAAAGAACACCTCGCCCGATGAGCGGCAGCCGTGCGGCCTCGTCGAGTCAGCCGCTGGCCGGTCTGCCGGACGGGCGGTTGCTGGTCGACGTCTCCGTCTGGTCCGCGGACCTGGCGTGCCTCCGGTCGGAGATCGAGCGTGCCTCGTCCGTGGCCGACCTGTTCCACTTCGACGTCGGCGACGGCCAGTTCGTGTCTGACCTGATGTTCTTCCCGGACCTGCTCGCCGCGCTGCGCCCGCTGACGACCGTCCCCTTCCACGCCCACCTCATGGTCCAACGGCCCGCCCCGCTCGCTGCCACCTTCGCCGCAGCCGGCGCCGATCTCCTCACCGTCCACGTCGAAACCGGCGACGATGTCTACCCGGCCCTCGACACGATTCGCCAGCACGGGAAAGCCGCTGGGCTGGCCCTCACCCTCGACACCCCTGTCACGGCCGCCCGCCCGTATCTCGACGCGGTCGACGTCGTCGTCCTCGTCGGCACCCCGATCGGCACCCGAGGCACCGGTCTCGCTCCGGCCGCGCTCGACCGCCTCCGAACCTTGCGTGGTCTCCTGCACGAGACCGGCCGCGACCATGCCGTGAAGATCCTCGCCGACGGCGGCATCCGCCCGCCGACCGTCGGTCCCCTCACCGACGCCGGTGCCGACGGTGTGGTCGCCGGCTCGCTGCTGTTCGACAGCGACGACCTGACCGCCACGACCCGGTGGCTGCACCAGCACATCCCGCCACGGGCCACCACCAAGCGCCCGCGGTGAGCGTCGCGGTCGTCAGTGTGGACCTGTGGGGAACACTGATCAGCTACGGCGACCGGGACGCCGAAGCCGCCTGGCGGGTCCGCGAGTTTCACCTCGCCCTGACCGCGTTCGGCCACACCCTCCCCGAGGAACACCTCGACACCACGGTCCGAGACGCCCGCGCCGAGCTGCTCGACGAGCAGCGACAACACGGACGGCAGATCCCGGTCCCCGAGCAGGTCCACACGATTGTCCGCCGGCTCGGCATCGACGCTGACGACGACCTCGTGCGTGTGCTCACGGTCGCGCACACCCACGCCGTGCTTCGTGCCTGCCCCCAGCTGATACCCGGCGCTCACGCCTGCCTCGCCGCGCTGTCCGCCGCCGGCTACCGCCTCGTCCTCACCTCCAACACCCTGGCGACCCCAGGAGCTGTCACCCGGCAGATCCTCGACCGCCACCGGCTCACCGACCGCTTCGACCGGCTGTTCTTCTCCAGCGAACTCGGCGTGGCCAAACCCCAGGCCGCGATGTTCCACGCTGTCGCCGCGCAGACCGGCACCACCGTCGACCAGGTCGTGCACGTCGGNAACGACTGGCGCACCGATGTCCGCGGCGCCCTCGCCGCAGGCTGTCAGGCGGTCTGGTTCAACCCTGGGCGCAAGCCGTCGCGCCCCGAGGCGCCTGACGCCGCACAGCTCGTCGACGTCCCCGCCCTGGTCCAACGGCTTGCCCACCAGACCGCACCCAGCGTGGCACCCGAGGCGTCGGCCGCCGACGCCGGCCTGTGAGCCACGGACCAGCCCTGACCGACGATCGGACAGGAGACAACGCATGGACTCCCTCGCTCCGCCATGCTCCGCACCCGCCGCCAGCGCCGCGGGCGACCTCCCCGCAAGCGTCACCTCTCTCCTCAGCGCTGCCCCCGGCCCACCCAGCCGCCGATTCCTGTCCCACCTGCTGCGCGGCGACGCGGGCGCCAGCCGCCCCCACACCGTGTTCGCCGACCGCAGTCAGGTAGAGACGGCGCTGGAGGCCGGTGACAACCCGCTGCTGTACGAGGCGTACCGCGACATCGCGCCGGCCCGCAACGGCTGGCGGGCGGATCTTGTCGTCTACCAGCCGGNCACGCTGCCCGATGGGCAGCCCCACCGGTCCATTGGACACTGGAACCCGCCCACCCAGCTGGAGGTCTTCCAGACCCTGAGCGGCACCACCCTGATGCTGGTAGNCGGGCACCGTGGTGACGGCTCCCGCTATGCCCATCAGGTGACGACCCGGGCCGGGGACGTCGCCGTCGTGCCGTTCGGTGCCTGGCATCTGACCTACGTCCTCGACGGACCGGCCGCCGTGTTCAACATCTACACCGACATCCACCTCGACCCCGACGAAGCGCACCCCCACCAGGACGGCGCGAAGTACCGGCGGGCCGCTGCTCCCGGGCTCGTCGTCGTGCGCGACGGCGACACGGACCGTCCCACCAGCGTCACGGCGTCACAGGGCGAGTACGGCCCGCCGACCCCGCTGCCCGTTCCNGCCTGGCTGGGGACTTGGCCTCTGGCCACCCACCTCCCGGAGCTGCACGCTCACGCGCCGATGACCTTCCTGGCGGCACTGGTACGGACCGCCCTCGCCACGGAGACCCTCGGCGGACCAGCATGATCCACGATCCCGACGCCGGTCCGCGCGAGCGGCACACCACCTGGTTCGACCTCGCCGACGCCTCGGTGGCCCTCACGACGACCGTGCGCGCCGCGTCGCGCGCCGCCCAGGACACCCTCTACGCCTACCGGACCACCAGCACTGACCGGCACGCCGCATGGCACGTCGACATCACCGTCGTCGAACCCTGCCACAGCCTCATCGACGCCCCGCCCGAGGTCGGCGACATCCGCGAGATCGGCCCCAGCGCGCTCGCCGCCCGCCACATCACCGAGGGCGGACGCGAGGTGTTCTGGATCGACCGGCACCGCACCCTCGTCGGGCACGACCCCACCAAGCGTGCGACCACCGTCCACTGCGCCACCGAGGAGGCGGCGACCTACTTCGCCGTCCGCCTCGTCCGCCAACTCATGACCGCCCAGCTCCTCGCCGCCGGCNCCGTCTACACCCACACCGCAGCGCTCGTCCACCACGAACGCGGCATCCTGATCGCCGGCCATCCCGGTGCCGGCAAGACCACCACCCTCATCGCCGTCCTGCACCGGCTCGGCGGAGCGTTCGTGACCAGCGACCGGCTCCTGCTTGCGGCCGACAGGAACGGAGGACTGCGCGGCTACGCCTGGCCCGCCCACCTCCGCGTCGGCGTCGGCACCCTGCACGCGTACCCTGACCTCACCGGCCTCGTCCCCACCGGCCTACACGCCNACCCCGCCGGACTGCACGCGAAACTCAGCATCGAGCCGCCCGACGTCCCACGCCTGGCACCCGCGGCCACGCTCACCGCCTGCTGCCGCCCCTCCATGATGATCTGGCCGAAGCTGTCCCCGACCGCCGGAAGTCCCCGTCACGAGCGCATCCCTACGGGGACCGTCCACGCCACGCTGACGGACACCCAGCTGTTCATGNACCGTCCGACCGTGGGCGCCAGCTCCCACGTCAATCACTGGCTCGCTCCGACGCCCCCGGCCCACACGACGCAGACCAACCGGCGTGCCGTCGTCGCCGCCCTCGCCAGGACCGTGCCCTGTTACGCGCTGGTGGCCCGCCCGGACCCCGCCACGCTCGCCGAGGCCGTCACCGCCATCCTCCACGACGCCGAAGCCGCCAGCCGATGACACCGGCGACGCCACAGGTGGAAAGCCTCGTCCTGGAAGCGACCTGCCTGCCCGCACCCGTCGAGCAGCAGCACGCCGCGATTCGGCCGCTGCTCACCGACCCGGCACTGCACTGGGGCACCCTGCTCGCCACCGCTATCGAGCACAAGGTGCTGTGCCTACTCGCCGACACCCTCACCACCACCGGCCTGGCAGACGAGATCCCACGGGCGTTCCGCCGCTTCCTGGCCTCCGTCCTGCGCACCAGCCGGCACAAGACCGCCATCCACCGCGCGCAGGCCGCCGCCCTCACCGACACCGCAGCCCGCCACCACGTCGCCTTCGCGGCCGTCAAAGGCATCGCCCTGGAATCCCAGATGTACGAAGGACGTGGCGCCCGCGAGTTCAGCGACCTCGACATCCTGGTCGCCCCGGACGAGGCCGGCGCCTTCCGCCGTGCCCTGCGCCTGCTTGGCTACCAGCCCGGACGCTACGACCCGACCACCCACCGCGTCGCCCTCGACGACCCCACGTCAGCGACCTACACCCGCCTGCACGACGATCTCGTCGCCCCCTGCACGACAGTCGACATCATCACCGACCTGCCCCGACCCGTTCCCGTTCCGCCTGAGCTCCTGGCGAACATGCTCGACCGCCGGCGGTCCCAGCCCCTTCCTGGCCACCCGCAGGTCAACCTGCCCGTCCTCGACCCCCTCGATCATCTCACCGTCATCCTCCTGACCGCGCGGCGCACCACCCACGCGGGTAGGCCAGTCTCCCTGCACACCCGCGCCGACGCGCTACGCCTGGCCCCAGCGAGCGCACAGATCAGTCCCGCGACTCAGATCTCGGCTGCCGGGGATGTCCGCGGTCTCGACGGCCTGTGGGACCTGTGCCGCGCCGACGGGCGATGGGCGCCCACGGCCGGCAGCTGACGCCGCCCCGACAGGGAAGGACCTTGATGATCGTGCAGCTGGCTGGTTTCCCTGGAACCGGGAAGAGCACCCTCGCCGCCGAACTCGGCCGGCACCTGCCCGCCGCCGTCCTCGNCAAGGACCACATCCGCCACGCCCTGTTCACCGACCCCTACCTCACCTACAGCCGCGCCCAGGACGACCTGTGCATCGACATCGCCCACCAGGTCGCCGCCCACCTGATCGGTGAGCAGATCGCCCCCGCCGTCGTGCTCGACGGACCGACCTGCCACCGCGCCGGCCAGATCAGCCGGGTCGCCCACCTCGCCGACCGCCTCGGACACCCCCTGCGCGTCATCGAGTGCGTCTGCCCGCCGGCCGTCGCGCACGCACGACTCGCCCACGACCACGCCGAGGGCACCCATCCCGCGGCTGACCGCACCATCGCCCTCTACCAGCGGATTCGCGCGAACGCGGTCCCCATCCCGGAACCGAAGATCGTCCTGGACACGGACACCGAGGTGGCGACCGTCGTCGCGCGGTGCCTCGACCGACTCGGCGTCGCCTCCAGTGCCGCGCCCAGGTGAGCGCGGCACCATCTCACCTGTCGCGCAGCAGGCCCCGAACGCGGTCCAGCTGGACGGAGAACTCCTCGGCCCGCCGTTCCCGCTGCTTCCACAGCACCGCCAGCCACCGCAACGCACAGGTCCGCTGGGCCGCGCGGAACCTGGGCATCAGCTGACCCGCAACCCCGAGCGCCGTCACCACGTCCGACCACACGCGGTCATCGACCGCGCGTGCGCTGATGTGCTCGACGAGATCAGCGGCATCGAACGCCAGATCGCTCCACCCGCAGAACTCGAAGTCGACGCAGCGCGAAACCTCCCCGTCCCACAGCCAGTTCACCAGGTTCCCATCNCCCCGCGAGAAGATCCTCGCCGCAGGGCGGGCGAGAGTCTCCGCGTCCCCACTATCCCGCCACGCCTTCAGAAGCCGTCGCAGGTCCCGCGTCAGCGGGTCGTCCGGCTGCGCGTCGAGCTGACCAGGCCACACCTCGGTCAGCCTCGCCACGTAGTGCGCCGCGGAGTCGACGCGGGGCAGACGCTCGAAGCCGGTCTCCCACGGGACGTCGTGGATCGGTCGCAGCGTCGCGGCCAGCCCCGCCAAAGCCGCCACTCGCGCCAGCGGGTCGGCCAGGTCGGGGATGCATGTACCTGGCAGCATGGTCATCGCCACGACGGGCCGGGCCTCATGCTGATCCCGCCACAGCGGTCGCGGCACGTTCGGCACGGCATGCTCATCGAGCAGTAAGAGCGCCTGCCACTCCCGCTCCGCTCGCTGCCGGTCATCGACCCGGTACGCCTTTACGCACACCTCGTCGCCCCGCGGGTCTCGCCAGGCGAAGACATGGTTGTTCCGGCCGCCCGCCAATGGGCGAAGACCGAGGCGGTGCAGGCCCTCGACACGTTCCGGGCCGTCGACCGCGAGACATCTGCGCAGGTCGTCCGCCAGCGGCGGAGGCGTCGTGGAAGGTGCCATCGTCGGCGCTTCAGACAGTGACGGCTTCACAGCACACGAAGCCTACGGGCGGGAGCCACCCGCTGCGCGGACGGGCTCACCCCCGGGCGGAAGTCGCATTCGCAGACCGCTTCAGCTGCGNGGCGACCGCCTTCCAGACAGCCGCGTGCACGGCCTCCGGCGCCTGCCCGGCCGTCGACACCCTGACCATGCCGGCGTCGCGTGCGGCCAGCTCCTGATAGGCAAGGTCCACGAACGTCAGGTACGCGCGCTGCTCGCCCGTCCACCGCCTCCCGTCACGAGCCTCCGCCCGCGCGATCGCCACGCTCACNGGCGCCGACAGCCACAGCACGACATCCGCCCGCCGCCCGGCAAGACGCCCCAACCCGTCGAGNCAGGACACAGCCTCGTCCACGTCGACCGCATGCTGCCGGATCAGTGACCCGAGCCCGTAGGAGAACATGGTGTGCACACCACGGTCCTCGATCACCACATCGTGGCGATCGAGCGCCGGCTCGATCCGCGTCGCCACGATGTCCGCGCGCACCGCCGCCGCCAAAAGGCACTCGGTGACCACGTCCCCATGCCGCAGGAACGGATCGTCCGAGGACGAGAAGATCTCCACCAGGGTCGTNCCGACATCGTCGGTGTCGAGCGTGGCGAGATCCGGCANATAGGCGACCGCCAGCCCTTTGCTGCGAAGCCGGTGCTCCAGCAGACGGCCCTGCGTCGACTTCCCCGAACCGGGAAGACCCTCCAGACTGACGAGCACCCCAACGCCTCCGATCACGTGGACGACCCTCGACGAGCGCACCTGGACACCTCGCATCGGCCGTCGCACAGAGCGAACGCCCTAGCTGTGACACCCAGGCCAGGAAAATCAACCAGCGGCGTGCCCGAACGTCGCGTCGGACACCCCCTCAGCGCGAGACCTGGACCGGCACGAACATCGNCATTCCCGGCGCGTCCGACCACACCGGGGACTCCGGCGTCGACGCGACGACGGCCTCGGCGTGTTCCCGCGGGGTGAGCACACCCAGAGCGCGCCGATCCTCCGCTGGCAGGAAGTCCAGGGCCAGACGCCTGACCACATAGTCGATGATCGACGTGGCCCGCGGGATCTCCGGGTCGTCGGTCAACCCTGCCGGCTCAAATCGAAGATCGGCGAACTGGCGGACGTATGTCACCAGTGGCACATCGTGTGCCAGGCCCGTCGAGATCGCCAACGACACCGTCTCCATCATTCCACGCAGCGTGGACCCCTGCTTCGCCATGATCAGATTGACGTCCGCCAGCGAACCATCAGTGTGCAGGGAGGCGATGATGAATCCGTACGCCCCGCCGACCGTGAACGACCTGGTCACAGACTTGCGATGCCGCGGCGCTCGCAGTGTCCCGGCACCNGACGGCATGCTTCCCCTCATCGGCACTGCGTCAACCACAGCATGATCCTCTCGATCGACACCCTGATCCNCATACCTTCCCCGCGACGGAAACCACAACAGATAGCGCCACTGCATCACAAGTGACNCCAGATGTTGTGGCTGAACCGAGATGTCAGCATAGGGCACCGGCCATCCACTCTCGCCGTGGGACGTCGGCGTGTCCGGACTCGCTCGTCCGGACCACGGCAGCACAGGCTGTTCATCTCTTGCTCTGCGGCCACGACGACTGCTGGCTCGAACATTGACGTGTCCCCGCCTCAGCGCCTACCCAGGTAAAGGGCGCAGCGCACGAAGAAGTGGGCCTGGTCCGGGTCGTCGTCCCAGGTCAGAGCCGTCCTGGGACGCGAACGGAATGTTCGTCGTCTGGGGAATGTGCGCCCGGCTGCGATCAGGCAGAGTGACACCGCCCAGTCGGCGATCACGATCTGTAGTAGGGATGTTGCCCTGTGGATGTGGTTCAGGAGGAGACAGCAGCAGTACCCGACCAGGAGCACCCGGAGGTGCTGCGTACGCGGCTGGTCGACGGCCTGGTTTCGGGTGGCTGGATCAGGACGGCAGAGGTCGAGGCGGCGTTCCGGGCAGTGCCGCGGCACCTNTTCGCGCCCGAGGCGTCGGTGAAGGCGGCGTACGCCGACGATGTCGTGCGCACGAAGTTCGACTCCGACGGGACGGCGGTCAGTTCGGTGTCCGCGCCCTGGTTGCAGGCGACCATGATCGAACAGGCGCGTCTGGCAGCCGGGATGCGCTGCCTGGAACTGGGTTCGGGTGGCTACAACGCATCCCTACTCGCGGAACTCGTCGGCCCGACCGGTGAGGTGACTACCGTCGACATCGATCCGGACATCACCGACAGAGCCACCCGCCTGCTCGCCGCGGCGGGCTACGACCAGGTCCGGGTCCTGACCCGCGACGGCTGGCATGGCGCGGCCGAACACGCCCCGTTCGACGCGATCATCGTCACCGCGCAGGCCGTGGACCTCCCACCGGCCTGGGTCGACCAACTCGTCGACGGCGGCCGGCTCATCGTCCCGCTGCGGCTACGCGGCCTCGGCCGCGGCGTCGCGTTCGAGCGGCACGGCAACCACCTCGTCAGCCGCGAGACACAGATGTGTGGCTTCGTCCGCATGCGGGGCGCCGGCGCGCACCCGATGGAGCGCCTCGCGCTGCGCGGCGACGACATCGGCCTGCGGTTCGACGGCAACTACCCGGCGGAACCCAAGCTGTTCGACTGCATCCTCGACAGCCCCCGCGTCGACACCTGGACCGGCGTACGGCTCGGGCCCAGGGTGCCGTTCGACACGCTCAAGCTCTGGCTCGCCACCGTGTTCGACGGCTACTGCGGCATCGACGTCGCGAAGGACGCGGCGACGGACACCCTCGCACCCGAGGGCCGCCGCCCTCCCGGCGACGCGGTCGTCGACGGCTCCACCCTCGCCTACTTCACCTGCCCGAAGATCGGCGAAGCGCTGTACGAGTTCCGCGCCCACGCCTTCGGCCCCGACGCCACCACCCTCGCCGACGATCTCGCCCACCAGATCCGCGTCTGGGACCGCGACCACCGACACGGCCCCGACCCCCGCGTCACCGCCCACCCCGCCGGAACCCCCGACCGCGACCTGCCACCAGGACGGACCCTCAACCGACCCCACACCCGCATCACCATCACCTGGCCACACCCCGACGACCCGGACGCGACCTTCCACGGCTCCCGCCCGACGCCCAGCTAGAACTCGATCGTCGGGTGAGTTTCNCCAGGCCAGTCGGCCCCGCTTCGGTCAGTTGATCTATCCCCACCCGGGTCCGGAGTGGGGCCAACTCAGGTGATCGCGGTGGGGCCAGGCGACCTGACCGAAGACAGGAGGACACCCGCGCCGCCGCCGCGATTCTCCGTTCCGGTACGGTCTCACGATACGAAGAGACGCACCTTCCAACGACGAACAGATGGCCCGGTCAAACACCATTCCCGCAGGTCAAACCAGGTGTGGCGTGCGAAGAAAACTCTCGGCTTGCGGGGAATGACACACTCCACCCCATCGGGCCATCATCATGGTCCATCAGCCTCGACGCGGGCAGCACCACCGACGACCGGAGTGACGTGCCCGCTTCGATGGGGCCGGCCGATGCCGATCCGCGAACGGGCTCGGAGGAGATGTGGCATGAGCAGGGCGAGTCTGCGGGCCGACCAGGACGAGCTGCGGACGCGGATGCGCGCCGCCGGGATGAGCCACGACGAGATCGCCGTCGAGTTCGCCCGCCGCTACCACTTCCGTCCTCGCGCCGCCCACCGCCACGCCCACGGCTGGACCCAGGCGCAGGCCGCAGACCACATCAACNCCCACGCCGCCCGCGCCGGCCTCGACCCGGATGGNACCGCGCCCATGAGTGGCCCGAAACTGTCCGAAATCGAAAACTGGCCCCAGCCGAACAACCGCAGAAGGCCCACACCCCAGCTCCTCGCCCTGCTCGCCGAGGTCTACAACACCAGCATCCACAACCTCCTCGATCTCGACGACCGCGAACAGCTACCCCCAGCTGATCTATTCCTCATCAACGCCGCACGTAGGCGCCGTGCGGCGAGCCCGGAATGTCGATCACCAGCGGCCCCTGTTCTCCCGGATGGGGCAGGCCGGCCCCGTAGTGGCGAACGGATCGCCGTGTCTGGCCTACCAGCTGCACAGGCCGTCAGGCTGGCGGACGCTATGGGAACAGTCATGCACGACATCGACCGACGGAATTTCGTTGCTTCGACGGCCACCGCGCTCGCGTTCGAGAGGACCACCTCCCGGCACGTCGACCCGGCACTCGTCGGCTACTTCAGCGAGCAGTTGGAGGGTCACTACCGAGCGGACATGATGCTCGGTCCTCGCGAGCTGATCAGTACCGTCACTGCCCAGCACACGCTCATCAGCAACCTGGTGGCGACAGCCCGTGGGGAGACCCGGNTGGCTCTCCTGCGTGCCAGCGCGGCTTACGCCTCGCTGGTGGGCTGGCTTCATCAGGACGCCGGCGACCTTCCCAGTTCGTCCGTCTGGCGCGGTGTTGCCCTGGAGGCCGCACAACGCTCTCAGGACCACCAGCTCGTCNCCTACTCGCTGCTCAACCACGCGTCGGTCCGCANGGATCTTGCTGATGGCTTCGGCGCGCTCGACCTTTGCGGCGCGGTCCTGGCCGATGCCGGCCGTCTCAGCCCGAAGATGCGGGTGATGGCGCTCCAGCAGCAGGCCCACGGCGCGTCGCTCGTCGGAGATCGTGAGACCGTCGACTCTGTCCTGGACCAAGCGGNTCCGCTCGTCGAGAGTTGTGACGATGGCCTGCCATGGGGCAATGCCTGCCGTCGGACTCCGGGCTACGTGGAGGTTCAACGCGCCACCTGCTACGGACGTCTGGGACTGGCCAAGGCCGCTGCTGGCCTGTGGCAGCAGGTCCTTGTCACGACGCCTGCCNATGCCCGACGAGACCGCGGCGTCTACCTCGCCCGGCAGGCCGTCGCATGTGTTCAGAGCGGCGACGTCGGGCGCGCGGTCGAGGCCGGGCGGCTCGCGGCGGACCTGGCGGTGGAAACTGGGTCTGTGCGAATTCTCCGTGAGCTCTCCGGCCTGCGGGAAGCCGCACAGCCCTGGAAAGGTACGGCCGCCGGCCGCGACCTCGACGAGATCTTCGTCCTCTGAAGGAGACGTGACGTGGCGGATGCGCCCGTGCCCCTGG
>NZ_LJFZ01000009.1:206616-248069 GCF_001420875.1 Frankia sp. AvcI1
CCGACATCGAGCGGCTGATCGGCCACCATGCGGACATTGACCTGCGTTGGGACACCATCCGCTTCGGGATCACCACCCACGACGCCGGGCACCGGATCACTGAGGCCGATTTCGATCTCGCGCGNCNCATCGACGCCATCGCCCTAGCCCACATCACGGAACCGGCCGCATCGTCGGTGGGACGTGGCGGCTGACGGAGCGATGACGACGCGGCAACCGCGTGGCCGGCTTGTTGGTTAGTTGCATGGATCTGGCCGGAGACCTGATCCGGGTCGGCACCATGTGCCAGACGCGCACCGCCGAGGCTGCGGGGCGCGACCGATGAAGGACGAGCCGGATCGACGCCGGCTCCTCCGATGAGGACCGATCTGGGGCCCCGCGGATAACTTGGCGGGTGAAGATTTCGACCCTCCTACCTGTCCGACAGGCCGAACCGGAGCAGGTGCCGATCGCTGTCTCCGCAGGTCAGTGGTCCTCTTGAGGCCCGAACGAAATCTTCCCATCGCGGGGAATGTGTTGCTCCTTCGAGTGGGGCATTGTTGCGAGGCGTTCACTCCTGTCCGTGGACGATCATGAAGCGCCCAGNATGTGAAGGAGGAGCTTGGTGCCTACCCCAGCAGCCGACGCCATCCCTGATCAGGACGATGTTCGGCCGGAGGATGTCGCCCGGTTGAGTGAGCAGCTCGTGCGGGAGTTGCGCGAGCTGAAGGCGATCGTGACTCCCGAGGTCGAGCGGGCGGTGCGGGCGGTGCCGCNGCACCTGTTCGTCCCGGAGGTCCCGTTGGAGAAGGCGTACGCCGCCGAGNACCACTACGTGACGAAGAAGGACGAGCACGGGGTCAGCATCAGCTCGGTGTCCGCCGCGCGTGTGCAGGCGATGATGCTGGAGCAGGNCGGGGTGCGGCCGGGCATGCGGGTCCTGGAGATCGGGAGCAGCGGTTACAACGCGGCGCTGCTCGCCGAGCTGGTCGGCAAGGACGGCGAGGTCGTCTCGATCGACATCGATCCCGGCGTCCTGGACCGGGCTCGCCAGCTACTGCCGGCCGCCGGATATGACGAGGTCATTCTCCTGCGGGCGGACGGCGAGTTCGGTGCGCCGCAGTACGCGCCCTTCGATCGGATCATCGTCACGGCCGGCGCCTGGGACATCCCGCCGGCGTGGGTCGACCAGCTGGCCCCTGGTGGCCGGATCGTCGTCCCGCTACGGATGCGGGGTCTGACCAGGAGCATCGCGTTCGACCTCGACGGCGACCGCCTCGTCGCCCGGGACTACCAGCTGTGTGGCTTCGTCCCGATGCAGGGTGTCGGGGAGAACCGCACGAGTTTGGTACTGCTGCACGGCGCCNAGGGCGAGGAGGTCGGCCTGCGCCTCGACGAGGGGCAGCAGGTGAACGCTCCCGCGCTGGCCCGAGCGTTGCATCAGCCTCGGGTGGAACGCTGGTCGAACGTGACGGTCGGTGGCTTCGAGCCGTTCGACAACCTCGATCTGTGGCTGGCCACTGTCCTGGACGNCTTCGTCCTGCTGACGGCGAAGCCGCAGGCCCGGGAGCGCGGTCTGGTCGCGTCCGTCTCCCCGCTGGGCGTGGCGACGCTGGCCGACGACGACAGCTTCGCGTACCGGACGGTGCGACCAACCAGTGAGGAACGGACCCTATTCGAGTTCGGGGTCTACGGCCATGGCCCGAACGCTGATGCCCTCGCGGACCATCTGGCCGAACAGATCCGCCTCTGGGACCGCGACCATCGCCAGGACCAAGCCCGCATCGAGGCCCATCCCCTCGGCACACCCGCCGAGGAGCTTCCCGCCGGTCGTCTGATCGACAAGCGGCACCGTCGGATCACGATCTCCTGGCCGTGACCGGAGTCCCTCCGCGCACCAGCAGGGACTCGCACCTGTCCAGCACCGCCCTCTCTATCCACCATTGTCCTTCGGAAGGGAAACCGCCATGGAAACGACCCTCACCCCGGCGCCCGCCGACTTCGACCTGGACGTGGAGATCGCCACGCAGGGCGCGATCATTCCCGATCTCCTGAACAGCACCAGCGACAACTGCACGAGCACCTGCCAGAGCGCGTGCTCCAACAGCACCTGCGTCGCCTAGCCGACCGGCTCGGCCACGTGCTGGAACCCGCGAGCCGCGGGTTCCAGCACGACAGGAGATCACGAGGAGGAGGCGTCTCCGGTGTATCGGATGGTCGACACGGCCCTCGTCCGCGCAGCGTCCCACACCGCCGAGTCGGAGTCGATGACCTGGCCGGATCTCACGGGCGACTCGGCAGCGGACGTGGAACGCTGGCGGGACTGGATCAAGCAGGTGTGGTCCCAGGAGTCGATTGCCCAGGCAGTCGAGGTTGCCAGCGCGCTGTTCGCCGGNCGTGTCCAAACGGTCCTCGACGGGCGGGTACACGAGCCTCGGCCGGTGCGGCGGGTGACGGCCACGCTGATCCGCTATCTGCTGCGGAGTCGGCATCGGGCGACCCCCTTCGGCCTGTTCGCCGGAGTCGCCCCAGTCCGTTTCGACCAGCGCCTCACCGTGCGCTGGGGTGCGGAGCACCGGGTCGTGGCCAGAGTGGACGCGGCCTGGCTCGCGGACGTCGTCGCCAGCCTGGAGCGGTGCCCCGAGCTGGTGCGTCGCCTACCGGTCATGGTCGATCCGACCCACCTGGTCCGGGGCGGCAGACTGATCATCCCCTGTCAGCAGCCGGGCGCCGACGGAGCGGACGGGCCGGCAGAGGTCTCCCTGCGGTACACGCCTGCGGTGGCGAGAGTCCTGGACGTCGCGCGGGTTCCGGTCCGGGCCTCGGTGCTGGCCCAGGAGATCGCGAACGCCTATCCCGGGGTAGCGGCGTCAATGGTCGATGGGCTTCTCGGTGAGCTGGTGGCACGTCGCGTTCTGTTGACTGGCCTAC
Organism: Frankia sp. AvcI1; assembly: GCF_001420875.1. Classification (NCBI taxonomy): domain Bacteria; kingdom Bacillati; phylum Actinomycetota; class Actinomycetes; order Frankiales; family Frankiaceae; genus Frankia; species Frankia sp. AvcI1. The sequence continues at coordinate 209,527 of NZ_LJFZ01000009.1, forward strand.
GCCCTCCAATGACGGCCACCGATCCGCTCAGCCACGTCGCCGCCGCACTGTCCGAGGCCGATGCCACCTCGATCCCGGCCATCGCCGGCACCCTCACCACGCTGATCGCCATCCACGAGGTGCTCACCGAGCACAACCGCGCCGCCGCCCAGGAACAGCCGCCTCTCCGACGCGCCGCACACCGAAAGATGACCAGGCTGGCGACTGGAGAGACAGCGACTACCGCTCTCGACCTGCGCCTCGACTGCGATCTCATGCTGCCCGTTCACGTGGCGAGGGAAGCAGAGAAGGCGCTGAGCGCGATCATGCGCCTCACTCCGTTTCCATTCGGCCCACCAGCATGGCGCGACTACCACGGCCGTTTCCTCGATCGATACGGGCCGGGCGCCGTGGTTCCGCTGCGAGACCTGGTCGACCCGGATATCGGCCTCGGGTTCCCCGCCGGCTACCGAGGCTCCACCATCGACCGTCCCCCGCCACGGTTGGCCCCGCGAGACGATCGGCTTCTCGCGCTCGCTCAGCGTGCCGCCCTCGACGGCGTTCGGGAGATCGAGCTTGACGACCGCTTGCTCGACGAGCTCCGCGACCCCACCGCCGATGATCAGAAGGCCACCTTGCCCGCGCACCTCGAACTGTGCTTCCACCTGCACGCCCCGACCACCGCGGCGTTGGAACGCGGCAGCTATGACCTCGTCGTCAATGGGCTGTCCCTGGCCGCGGGGACCCTGACGGGCCGATTCCTCGATCTGCTCGACCCGGCGGACCGCCGCCGCGTAGCCACGGCCTACGCAGGGCTGCCCACGCAAGACGCCGGAGCTGTCCGGGCGCAGGTCTCCTGCCCGCCGCTGCGGCTACGCACCGAGAACGTGAGCAGAGCCCCCGTTGTCCTGCCGCACGTGATCTCCCTGGGTGAGCACCGGAGCGAGAACGACACGATGCCGCTGGACGATCTGGCGATCAGCGCCGACGCCCGCCGCCTCTTCCTGATCTCCCGACGCGACGGGCGCAGGATCGAACCGGCGGTGTTTAACGCGGTGGAGCTCACCAACGTCGCGCATCCGTTGGCCCGGTTCCTGTGCGAGCTTCCGCGGGCCGGATCGGCCGTGCTCATCCCGTTCTCCTGGGGAGTCGCCGCGACGATGCCGTTCCTGCCCCGCGTCCGATATGGCCGGACCGTGCTCTCTTCGNCGTGCTGGCGGCTGACCACCGCCGACGTCGCACCGGCCTCTGCCTCCTGGGAAGTGTGGGAGGACAGCATGGCCCGTTGCCGGGCGCGTTACCGGCTTCCTGAGGCCGTGGACCTAGGCGCGGCCGATCAGCGGCTACGTCTGGACCTCACGGAGAAGGCCCATCTCCAGCTGCTACGCGCCGACCTGGACCGATGGGGGCAGGTCACCCTGCACGAGGCGCCCGACTCCACCGCATGCGGCTGGTTCGACGGCCACGCCCACGAGATCACCGCGGCGTTCGCCGCCACCCAGAAACCCTCTCGTCCCGAGCCGTCGCCGGCCCGCCGACCCGCCGTGATCTTACGGAGCCACGGCTACCTCCCCGGCGGCTCCGGCTGGGCCTACGTCAAGCTGTATGGCCACCCGGACCGCGCCACGACGATCCTCACCGCCTACCTGCCCGCGCTGTTCGACGCCTGGGACACGCCGCCCGCGATATGGTTCCTCCGCTATCGCGACCCCGACCCGCACCTGAGGCTCCGCTTCCGGCTGACCGAGCCCGGCGACTTCGCGCACGTGGCGCGACGAGTCGCCGCCTGGGCGGCGCATCTGCGAGAGGACGGGCTCGTCGCCCGCGTCCAGTGGGACGCCTACCTTCCCGAGACCGGTCGCTATGGCACCGGACCGACTATGGCAGCGGCCGAGACCGTGTTCNCCGCCGACTCCACCGCCGCGCTCGCCCAGCTCCTGCACCCCATCGGATCCACCAGGCCCGGTCAGGCCGCCGTCCCTGTGACCGTGGCCAGTCTCGTCGACCTGGCGATCTCCTTCACCGGGGAGCTCGACGAGGCGATGCGCTGGTTGGGCCNCAGTGTGACGACCCGGACCGGTCCCACTCTGGACCGGTCGGTCCGGGACGAGACTCTGCGGCTCGCTGATCCACATAAGAACTTCGCACAGCTCCGCGCCATCCCCGGTGGATCACAGATCGTCGACTCGTGGGCACGCCGACGCGAGGCACTATCCCACTACCGAGACCGGCTGCACACCGGAGGCGGGCCGGACCCCAGCACGATCCTTCACTCGCTGCTCCACATGCACCACATCCGGGTGAACGGACTCGATGAGGCCGCCGAACAGGAATGCCGTCGGCTTGCCCGCGCCACGGCCCTCGCCTGGGCCGCCCGGAGCCGGGCATGAGCGCCGACGCCCGCGCCGACCTCGCTGATGCTGTCGCGGCCCGGCTGACCGTCCCCACCACGGTCGGCCCCAGCGCCGCGAAGCTCTCCCAGTCCCTGGCCCGGGGCGCGCCCGGCACCGCACTGCTGCACATCGAACGCGCCCGCGCCGGGCGCGGCGACTGGAGCACCGTCCACGCCTGGCTGGCCGCCGCCACCCGCACCCCGATCAACGCCGGGCCCGATGCCAGCCTGTACGTCGGTGCTCCGGCCGTCGCCTTCGCCGTCCACACCGCCNCCGCGAGGTCAGAGCGTTACCAGCGTGCCCTCACCACCCTGCACGCCACGGTCCGCCACCTCACGCGGGACCGACTCGACNGTGCCCACGGGCGCCTCGCCCGCGGCGACCCGCCCGCGTTCACCGAGTTCGACCTTCTCTATGGCCTGACCGGGCTCGGCGCCTACCACCTCCAGGTCGATCCTGACGGCGACGACCTCCGCCAGGTCCTCCGCTACCTCGTTCGCCTCACCAAGCCGATCCGCCGTCACGGCGACCAGTTCCCGGGCTGGTGGACCGATCTGNCCCCCNCCCGCCAGCGCTCGGCCGACTTCGCCGGCGGCCATGGCAACCTCGGCATGGCCCACGGCATCGCCGGCCCGCTGGCTGTGCTCGCCCTCGNTGCCCGCCGCGGAATCGTCGTGGACGGCCACCGAGACGCCATCGAACAGATCTGTTCCTGGTTCGACGCCTGGCGGCAGGACCCTGGACCGGGCGACACCGGGACATGGTGGCCGCAGTGGATCACTGATGGTGAGAGGAGGGCGGGGCAGATACGCCAGCTGGTACCGACCCGGCNCACCGCGTCCTGGTGCTACGGAACGCCCGGGATCGCGCGGGCGCAGCAGCTCGCCGCGATCGCCACCGGCGATCAGCCCCGCAAGCTGGNCGCCGAACACGCCCTCGCCAGCTGCCTGGCCGAAGCTGTCCAGCCCGGCCGCGTCGTTGACGCCGGCCTCTGCCACGGCTGGGCGGGACTGATCCTCACCGCGCGCCGCGCCGCGGCCGACGCGACCACCGGCACAGCTGGTCACCCGATCAGCGCCTTCCTTCCTCGGCTAACCGACGCCCTCATCCGGCACGTCCGCGCCGGCAGCGGCGAGGACGAGGGCCTCCTCGATGGTGACGCCGGCGTCGCCCTCGCCCTGCACACCGCCGACCTCAACGGATTTCCGTCATCCGGATGGGACACATGCCTCCTGATCGCCTGATTGGCACCCCGCCCGAGAGCCGGAATGTCGCGGCACGTGACGCTGAGACAGNGGTGCGGGCCGTCCTCGCTGGCACGCCGATCACCACCGCCGCAGCCCGCATCGGCCTGCCGGCCGCCCACCTCGCTGACGCCGTCGAGCTCTACCAGGCCGCAGGTCAGGCCGCGCTCGCGGCCCAGACCGCGCTGTCCGGCTGGTACCAGGTGCACGTCGCGTTCCCCGACCGGGCGACCGCCGAAACCGCGATGGCCTCGCAGGTCCACCCACCAGTTCGCGACGCAGAGGCCGAGGGAACCATCGACTCCTGGTGGTTCGTCCGCAAGACGCCCTTCTGGCGCCTGCGGTTCCAAACCACGAGGTCAGCGGACACCCAGGCGCTCGTCCGGCGCGTCCTCGACGACATGACTGCGAAGAACCTGGTCACGCGATGGTGGCCGGGCATCTACGAGCCCGAGACTGCGGTGTTCGGCGGCACCGCCGCGATGGACATCGCCCACCAGCTCTTCCACGCCGACAGCAGCGTCGTCCTCGACTACCTGCACCGCCACGATGCGGCCACGTCGGCGATGAAGCTGATCGGCCGACGCGAGCTGTCCCTGCTGCTGTGCAGCGCCCTGATGCGCGCCGCCGGCCAGGACTGGCATGAGCAGGGCGATATCTGGCACCGCGTGACCCAGATGCGTCCCCTCGACACCGGCCAAGACTCCGACCGGATAGCCGGCACGACGAGGAACGTGCGCCGCCTCCTCNCCCTCGACACAGGAGCGGAATCCGATCTTTTCGCCGAGGACAAGCCACTGACGTTCGCCCGGCCGTGGTTCACCGCCTTCACGACCGCCGGCAGCCAGCTGGCCAGCGCCGTCCACGACGGCTCGCTGAGGCGCGNCATCCGCGACGTCCTCGCCCACCATGTGATCTTCCACTGGAACCGTTTTGGACTGTCCGGCCCAGCCCAGGCCGTCCTCGCGCAAGCCGCCGCTGACGGCATCCTCGGATCACCTGTCCGCCCGGTCGAACCGCAGGCAGCGGCAGCGGACGATGTGGCCAGAACCTGACCAGCCCGCCGTCGTCCATCGGATGCGAGCCNCCCACACAAAGGCATGCATCGCCCTCGACGTCCGGCCCGCACCCGACGCCGTCGACCACTGGGGCTGGCAAGGCAGAACCCTCGGACGACCCGTGTCCGCCGAGCATGGCGCCTGCTGGCTTCGCCTTGCCAGCTCACCGGCCGACGAGATCGTCACGACCTTCTGGGACGGCGCGGTCGAAGCGCAGCGGCAGCTCCCCCGCTCCCTGCCCCGCCCGCGACTCGTCGGCTGTCACGACTGGACCGCCGGCCGGTGGGCCTACCGCGCCGAGCTGTACGATCTCGTATCCGGTCGCGTCCTCGCCCCTTCCGCGATCCTGACGACAGCGGCGGATCTTCCCGCGTCTTGGTGGGCTGCCCTACGCGAGGCGCTCGACGCCATCTCTGCCGTCCCGACGGACCGTCTGACGATCCATCGGAGCTATCTCTCCAGGGTCATGCTCCGCCACCTGGGCGCGCAGGCATTCGGCAGTGAGGTGACCGCCCCATGGACGACGGCCCACGGCGACCTTCACTTCGCGAACCTGGTCGGCCCTGACCTTCATCTGCTCGATTGGGAAGGCTGGGGCAGCGCCCCGGCCGGCTACGACGCCGCGACACTCCACGGCTACAGCCTGCTCGTACCCGCCACCGCCGCCCGCGTCCGCCACGAACTCGCCCACATCCTCGACACCCCAGCCGGCCATTACGCCGAACTCGCCGTGATCAGCGAAATCCTGGACAGCACCACACACGGCGAGAACCTCGCGCTGNCAGAGCCGCTACGCCGCCGCGCGGCTCTCCTCCTCAAAGACACAGCGGGCCCCACCCCCAGACATAGACGATCCGCACGCCCGACGAGAGGCCCCGCCGGTCAGTAGCCTCGGGCACTGGGCGGCCTTGGGCGCCGTCAACGGGCATAGCGGCGCCGTTGATCCAGATGGCGCGGTCGCCCCCGAACCCAAGGTTCTCGGCATCGCTCGGATCAGGGGTTCCCTGCGCACGTGGACCGAAGTCAGCCGCACGGTGCACNCGCTCACGCCGTGGGTCGCGCGGCCTTCGGTGCGCGATCTGAAAGACGCTACGGTGACGGCCAGTCTTCCGCTCGCAGCTGCGCACCGGCCCAGTCCGCCACTGTACGGATGACGGACTCCTGCCAGATCTGGGTCTGGGGGTCGGCGTAGGCAGGGTCGTCGTGGACCGCGATGCCGTGCTGCGCCCCATCGACCGCNACCAGGCGGACCTCACCTCCAAACCGGTCGACGGCTGNCCGCGAGCTGTCCACGGGGACGAAGGTGTCCTTCGTGCCGTGCACGATCAGCGTCGGAGCGGTCACAGCGCCGAGTTCGCGGTCAGGACGCAGGTAGAAGACCTCGTTGAGCAGCGGCCGGCCGAGCCGGAACGTCGGCGAATGCTCCAGGTATCCGTCGTCCGCCAGACGCCGTCCCGCGTCCTCGTCCGAGGACGCGAACGGATCATCGCCGGCGAGACGAAATTGTGAACTCGACGGATTACATCCTGGCAGGTCAGGCGCTATGCCGACACTCGAATCAGATGTTCGCCCTGTGGGGAATGACTGCGGTGTGGATCGCTTGGGACGCTGGAGACGTAAAGCGCCGGCGGCCACGAAGGTGGCGGTCGGCCAAGCCGGTTGCGTGCGCGTCTACGTTGAGAAGGACCTGATGATCGCATCCTCTCCACCTGTGCCTGCGGTCGATCCCGCGGCGCGGTCCGCCGGGGACGAGGAGTCTTCCCGCGCTGATGAACCTGTGGTCTTCACCGACGGGCACCACTTCAACCTAGCCGCGTCCTCGGACCTGGAGACGGTCGCGTCCGAGGCAGCCGGCCCTCTGTCGGTGATCCTTCAGGTCACCAAGAGATGCAATTTCGACTNCTCGTTCTGCTCCGAGACGTTGCAGGAGCCCGACCCCACCCTGGCCGCGCTGGAACGGATGCGGGACAACCTGGCTGGGGTACCCCGGGTGTTCCTGTCTGGCGGCGAGCCGCTGCTGCGCCGGGACATCGCGGACATCGTCGACATGTTCACTGGCACAGTCATCGGCCTGCCGACCAACGCGACGCGGGGACTCCAGCACGCGCGTGACCTTGCCGGCAAGGTCACGTTCGTCAACGTCGGCCTGGAAGGGCCGCGTGCGACGACGAACCGGGTCCGCGGCGACTACGACAAGGTCATGGAAGGAGTCCGCGCGTTCCAGGACGCNGGTCTGCCGCTGTCGCTGTCGGCCGTCGTTTACCGTTCGACGCTGACGGCGCTCCCGTTCACCCTCCAGATCGCCGACGTGCTCGACGCCGGGAAACTCAAGCTGATCCTCCCGCTGCGCAAGGGCAACGCGCTCGACCTCGCCGACCACGAGTTCCTCACCGTGCAGGAGGCCACGGCGGCGTTCGAGCGGCTGGTCGAACTGCGGACGGCGCACGACTGGCGGCCGGCGCTACGCCTGACTGCCTGGACGGCGGACACCGAAGGCCACATGATCGTGGTCAGCCCGCGGGGGCTGGCNANTGCCTGGCCGGTCTATGACGCCCCCGACCTGCTGGAACCGTTGGGTAACCTGCTNGACGAGTCGATCACCGAGATCTGGGCGCGGTACCGCTTCAAGCGCAACCACTACGCCAAGTATCTGGGCCGTTCGATCCACACGGCCAGCCGCACCGGCCGACCGCCGGCGGCGCGCCGCTCGTTGCGGATCGCGCATGCGTGAGGCGACCAACCTGAGCTGGACCGACACCCCGTTCGGCGGCGCACGGCGGCCGTTCGCCGACCGGACCTCCCTGTTGGCCGCCTTCTCGGTCAACGCGACCGCTGCCGCAGCCGTGTACCTCCCTCTGCCACGGACACGCTCGCTGACGGTGACCGACGCGACGGTGCGATTCGGCTTCCACGCCATCGCCGCCGAGGTTCCGGCGGAGACTGCTGCCGTCGTGACCTCCGTCGATGCGCAGCTGGTCCAGGCCCGACGTCGGGCAGCGATCCTCGCTGGACACCGGCTCGGCGACCAACTCACGGCCCTGACCGCCGCCAGCGCCGGACAGCCCATACGAGGGATCACCGCTGTGCGCGCCGCGTGGCACAGCCAGCCTTCGGAATGCGGTCTGGCTCGCCTTCATGACACCGGCAGACAACCGGGCCCGGTCACGTTGGCGGACATTTGCGCCGGCTACGCCCTCCACGCCCTGCCCGCCGATTTCCCCCTGGCTGGGGCTGACGGGTTCTGGGCAGCCTCACAGATCCTCCGGCAGCTCGTCGCGTACGCACTGGCGATCGCGCTGATCGCCGCGCGGAACGCGGACCGCTACCAGTGGGAAGCCCTCCACCTCGATGCCGTCGTCGAGGCCGCCGCCTGGGACCAACTCACCGACCTGCCGCCGCGCATCCCATGACCGGCGCAGGCGGCACCTCCGACAAGACCCGGCGCGTGTTCCCGCGTCCCGTCCCCGCTGGTTGCGGCGACCAGCTGCTGGTCGCGGAAGGAACTCGCTGATGCTGCGTAACTGCCTCGTCGTCGCGGTCGAGGGCACCCANGCCTCGGGCAAGACCACGCTGACCCACGCCCTCGCTGCCTACTACCGCGAACGCGGCGTCCACGTCGCCGCTGTGNCCGAACCGGCACGCAACAGCCCGTTCATCGAGGAGATCGTCGTGCACGGCCGCGGTGAGTTCGACCTGGAGACCGAGGTCGACCTCTTCGCCGCACAGCTGTCCAGCCAGCTACGCACCGCCCGCCAACACAGGCTGATCATCGCGGACAAGACGATCGCGAACGTCCTCGCCTACGCCTGGCTCGTCCTGCCAGGCGGCCCGGACGGGCCCCACGCCCCCGTCCTGCACGCGATGGAAGCCTTCTGCCGGGCCTGGGCGCATGTCTACGACGCGGTGTTCTACTGNTGCGACAAGTTCGACCAGCACCAGATCGGCGACCCCTACCGGTCGAAGGTTCTCGACATCCAGCCCGCCGCCGACCGGGTCGTACGCAGTATCTGCGCCACCGTAGGGCAGCGGATCTACGACATACCGCCGAACATGTCCACCGGAGCGCGGGTCGGCTGGATCGCCGACCGGCTCACCGCTCTCGGCCTCGACCCGACCACCCGCTGACCTGCATCGTTGGGAGACTGCCCGCCGTGCCGTACACCAGTGTCATCGACGTCATGCTCCTGCTCGTCCGGGACGAAACCGTTCTGCTGGCTTTGCGGTCCGGTACCGGTTTTGCGGACAATTGGTGGAATTTCCCCTCGGGGAAACTGGAAGCCGGCGAGGACGCCGCGACCNCGATCTGTCGCGAGGCCCGCGAGGAGATCGGCCTACACCTGGACCGCGGGTCGCTGTCGCTCGCCTCGACCGTGCACTTCCGCAACGAGCACGGCGAGGCTCGGCTCGGGCTGTTCTTCCACGCGCAGTCGTGGGAGGGCGAGCCGGTCAACGCCGAGCCACGCAAATGCGCCCGCATCGACTGGTTCCCACTCGACGCCCTGNCCGACAACACGTACCCCTACACGCGGATAGGTGTTGATCTGTACCGAAAGCGGCAAAACTTCGCCGTCTCCGGATGGGCGCCCACCGCCGCCTAGCCTCGACCTCTCGCGTGTCGGGTGCGGGGATCACCGGCAACGCAAACGCTGGTACACCCTGGATGCCCTCGCAGTCGTCGACCGCCGGCTCGCGCCGCTGCGTGAACGGTTCGGCCCGTCGAACCGCGACCTGGTGCGGGTGGCGCTGGCCTACAGCCTTCAGAGCGCCGACAATACGGCCGTGCTCGTCGGCTTCACCGCCCCCGACCAGGTCCGGGAGAACCTCACCGCCCTCGACACGCCGCTGTCCGTGGACGACCTGAGCTTCGTCCGCGCCACCCTCGGCCAGCTTCAGCAGGATCTCGACGCCGCCGGTGACGTCTTCCTCGACGAAACGCCCCCGCACGCATGAACCCGCGTGGCTATGACGCTGGGAGCCACCCGCAGCAGTCCCTGTTCCCGAGCCCACCCGCGCCGGCCGGGCCCGTGTCCACGACCGATCTGCGGCTGGTCACGTTTAACGCTCAGCACGCCGCACCCGACCGGGCCCGCCGCCAGGCCGCCTGGCTCGGCCAGCAGCCCGACGCCGACATCGTCGTGCTCACCGAAGTCGGCCACGGGCCCGGCGGCCCCGCGCTCCTCGACGCACTCGCGCAGCACGGCTACGCCCACATCCACGCCCCGCGGCCGGGCGTGCCCGACTACAGCACAGTCATCGCCTCCCGCAGCGCGCCCCTCGAACCCGTACCGACCGGCGTCGACATCCTTGCCCACCGCNCACCCGCCGTCGACCTGCGGATCGGTGGACAGCGGCTGCGTCTGGTCNGCCTCTACGTCCCGTCCCGAGGACCGGCCGAACGCCGCAACNAGAACAAGCGCGCCTTCCAACACGCGGTCACTCGGGCCCTGCCCGGCGTCCTTGCCAGGTTCGACGGGCCGGTTGTGGTCACCGGCGACCTCAACGTCGTCGAACCCGGTCACGTCCCGCACTACCCGGTCTTCGGCCGCTGGGAGTACGACTTCTACCGCTCCTTCACCGACGCCGGCCTGACCGATGCCTACCGTGCCCTGCACCCCGACGCCTCCGGCCACAGCTGGTACGGCCGTGGCGGCAACGGCTACCGCTTCGACCACACGTTCCTCACCACCGACCGGCTCGACCTGACCCGCTGCGACTACGTCCACGCTCCCCGCCAACATGGCCTCAGCGACCATGCCGCGATGGCGGTCGCCGCCGTCGCTGCTCCCGGGCAGCTTCAGCCGTAGGTCGCCGGCGTCAGTTCGATTCCGCCGCGATCCAGGCGAGGATCACCCGCCGTATGAAGGCTCGCCCTTCGGCGAGGTCCATGGCCGAGGTCTTGTTCGGGGTGCCGGGCATCCGGGCGTGCCGGGCGGCCTGTCCGCTGATACCGGGATGGTTCGCGGCCTGCTTGAACGCCTGCTTCTCGGTGTTCGTCACCCAGCCGAGTGCCACCGGGTCGCGTCCGTCCTTCGCGATCTCCCACACCTTGTAGAGCTCGACCCACCCAAGGTGCTTGGTCCGNCCGAGAATCGCCAGGGCTTCCGCGAGCGCCGGACCGCGGGCCGCGGCGGCTGCCTGCGGAGGGCCCGGCGGCGGTGGCGGNTCGGAGGCCACCGCGTCTCCTCCTATGACGACGCTCCCGATGCGGGTGGTCAATCTGATCGTCCTGGGCGTGAGGACGGCATGACGTCGATCACCGTCGTCATACATCCCGGTCAGCTCGACGGCNTGGAAGCCGGTGCTGTTCAGCCAGCCGATGCCGTTGACCCAGGCGAGCACCTCGGCCGCTGCCTCATGGAAGTCCGTGTCCTCGGGCCGGTGGTCCACCGCCGTCGAGGTGAGGTAGTAGNCCTCCTCGTCACGGACGACCTGAGTATCACCCGTGGGCAGGACCCGCGAGAGCAGAGCAAGGTCGGTTTCCCTGCCCCGTAGACGCGCTTGCAAGGCCATTCGCCCAGCATACGGTCCTTGGCGATCTCCGAAACCGGATTCGTGTGGTGGAAGAAGCCGTCTGTCGGTGAACCATCATCGCTGGTCAGCAGCGTGCAATGGCGCGAATGGTTGCTTCGTGCGTGGGGGGATGACCAGCCTCGCGACGACTGCAACCATGATCTTGAACATTCCCCGAGGCCGAGAGGTTGCNCAGCCGATGACGACCGAGCAGACGACCCAGGTAGCCGACTCCTACCGGGCGCAGGGCATCGCCGGGCAGTTGCGGACCCGTGCCGAGGTGGAGCGGTTCTTCGACGGGCTGGACCTGGTCGTACCGGGCCTCGTGCTGGCCCACCGCGGGCGGCCCGGTGAGACCGCGGCGGACCTTACGGACGCGCAGGTCAGCGTCTACGGCGCGGTCGCCCGCAAGTCATGATCCGTAGACCTCGGGTGCTGATCATGCTGCCGGACGGTGGTCTGTCGCTGGTGGCGGGCATCGTCGCCGGAATGGGCCAGGCCGCGCGGATCGTGGCGCTGGTGCCGTCGCTTGCCGTCGGGGCGGCGGAGCGTGGGGGTGCCGGGCGGGTCGTGGCGGACCTGGCGGCGGGGCTACCCGTCGCGGACGGGGCTGTCGACATGGTCGCCGGCTCCGGGATCGTGCCGGCGGATCCGACGCGGCTGCTCGATGAGGCGTGCCGGGTCCTCACCCGGTCGGGGCAGGTCGTGTTCACCGTGACGATGGCGCATCTGCGTCAGCCCGTCTGCGAGCTGCCCGGCCTCACGGACGACGATGCGCGGCGGATCGGCCGTGCTGTCGGCGCGGCGGTGGCCCAGGGTCCGCATCCGTGGGACGCGCTGATCGAGGTGATGTCCACCGGCCGGCCGGGGCTGCGCCCCGCCGACGTCACCGTGATGGAGATGACCGACGACCTGGACCATCAGGGTGTCGAGGAGTACCTGTACGCGTCGACACCTATCTCGCCGTCCCCGGTGGCGGCGGTGCGGGCCGATCTCGATGTGCGGGCGGCGCGTCGGTTCGAGGCGGCCTGCCACCGGGCCGTCGACGTCCACGGTGCGCTGCGACTGCGTTCCCCGGTGGTGTGCCTGCGTGCCTGGCGGGCCGCATGAGCAGCCGCGACGGCCGTCGTGCGGGCCGTCGACCGGTAGGGCCAGCGCGATCGTCGTACAGCCGGATCGAGCTGCGATCCGCGCTGGCGACCGCCGCGGTACGCGCCGCGAACAGAATCCGGAGGGGGTCGGTAGTAGGGGTGTCCCTGCCGGCCCCGCTCCGGCCCGGCATCGGCCCATGGATCGCGGAAGCCGAGAGCAGGTGCACGCGGGGAGCATTCCTTCGCCTGCGCGTGAACATACCGACCGTCACGTCCAGGACCGGACGGCACCATGATTGATCTTCACGCGTACACGTCGACGTCTGGTGGCAGTCTGATGCCGCACGAGCTGGTCGCGCAGGCCGCCACGGCCGGCGTCAAGGTTCTCGCGATCACNGATCGGGACACGGTGGCGGGGATCGACCCGGCGGCGGCGGTGCTGCCGGCGAGGATGACGCTGGTCCCGGGTGTGGAGATCTCCTGCCAGGCGGTCGTCGGTGGGCGGCCGTGGCCGGTCCGTCTGCTCGCCTACCTGTTCGACCCCGACGATCGGCCGGTGAGCGAGCTGCTCGGCCGGGCCCGGGACAGCGCCGAGCTGCGGGCACGGCGNGCCGTCCGGTTGTTGCACATGGAGGGCTATCCGGTCGACTGGCCGCAGGTAGCCGCCCAGGCCCAGGGCGGACCGGTGGGCCGCAGGCACATCGCGGCAGCCCTGGTCACCGCAGGCATCGTGCCCACCCTCGACGCCGCGCTCGGGCGGGGCTGGCTCGGCGTCGGCGGCCCGTTCCACATCGCCTCACGGNAGCCAGATGTCACCGCGGCGCTGACCGTGGTCCGCGGCGCCGGAGGCGTCGCCGCACTCGCGCACCCCTGCGCGTCGCTGCCCGTGGACCTTCTGACCGATCTGGCGGCACGCGGCCTGTCCGCCATCGAGGTTGATCACCCCCGGCATGACGACGACACCCGCCGCCGGCTGCACGATGTCGCCGGGGGGCTGCGTCTGCTGCCGATCGGTGGCAGCGGCTACCACAGCCCACCAGGACACCTCGGCTCCGAGACCACACCGCCCGCCGTCTACCGGCGGCTCATGGCCCAGGCCACCGGCACCCCACCGATCCGCCGATGAAGCCATCGTGCGGACCTCGATGGCGGGTCGTCGACCTGGACGACGACACGCGGTGGGAGGAGATGGACCCGGCCGTACGCGAAGCGGTCGACGAAGCGGGCCGGGCCGGCTGGGGGCTGGTCTACGTGTGGGTTGGTCTGGGCGTGGCCTTCCTCCTGTACCTGCTCGTGTGCCGGTAGCTGGACGGCCACTCTGCCTGTCGCCCCTGCGGGCGGAGCGGCCACACCTCTGACAGGAGNGGAGGGGAGCGGGGTGATGGCAGACATCGACACGCAGGGCCGGTTGCGGCCCGCGGGCCTGACCGGGGCGGTACCGCCGACGTTCACGGTGGCGCCCTGCGATCTGGAGCGGCGGGTGCTGGCCGGCTTCTGGCGGCGCAGCCTGCAAGCCGGCGCGATCTACGAGAGGTACTGCGCGGCGATCGCGGGCACCGAACGCGACCACCGCGGGTGGGAACAAGGAAGGGAACCGGGATGACGCTTACCAGCGCGGGAATCGTGATTACCGTCTGTGTGGCGATGGGNCTGCTCCTGGCCTGGTACGCGGACCTGATCCGCCAGGCCCTGCGGCACCANCCCCACCGCGAAGTCCACCTCGCCATGATCACAGGAGCGCGAANCGGCCTGATCATCTGGATGATCGGAGTGGGCGTCTGGACGCTGGNGCACCGGTGAAGATCCACGCTTTCGATATCGGCGCGTCGGCCATCAAACAGGCCATCGTCGACACCGGCCCGCCCTGCCAGATCGTCACCGCGCTACCCGTGCTACGGCTCCCCCCGACACCGACATTCCACGCAGTGCAGGAACGCATCCTCGCAGCGCTGACCGGCGCGGTCGACGCCGAGCGGGTCGCGATCGCAACCGCCGGCGCGATCGACGCCGACGGAACCGTGATCCGCGCCGGGGCCATCCAGGGATACACCCGCATCCACTGGCCCACCTTGCTCGCCGACTTCTTCCCCGACCTACGCGGACGGGTCCACGTCGTCAACGACGGCGCCGCCGCGACCTGGGCGGAATACCAGCGACGCGGCGGCCACGGCGTTCACGTCCACTTCGCGCTCGGTTCCGGGATCGGCGGCGCCATCGCCCTGGGCGGCCGGCTCGCCCCGGGCACCCCCGCCGGCCTCGGACACATCCTCGTCGACAACACCAGCACGCTGCGCTGCTCGTGCTCCCGCACCGGCTGCGTGGAAACCCTCGCGGGAGCGCGGGCGATCCGCCGCGGCTACCCACCCCCGCCCACCACCTCGCCGCGCACCACCACGCCCCCACGTACCAGAGTCCCCACGCTGGCCGAACTCGTCCACAAGTCGCGGGCCGGGGATCGTGCGGCCCGGCGCACGTTCGAGGCTGCCGGCCACTGGCTCGGCATCGCCGCCGCGACCATCCTCAACATCCTCGCCCCCGACGTGATCACCATCGGTGGGGGGCTCGCGCAGGCCGCCCTCAGCGCCGCCGGCCCCGATGACGGCTACCTCGCCGCCGCCCGGCGCGCACTACAGACCCACGCGGTCCCCCGCCTGGCCGACCGGGCCGTTCTCATCCCCGCCGCCCACCCCACGGACGGGCCACTGATCGGCGCCGCCCTCCTCGCCGCCCCGGACGGTGACCTGTGATCGACGAGACGCGCGCCCATGAGATCGCCGCCGCGTTGCTCGNGCGGCCCNCCGACGACCCGCAACAGCCCTGGAGCCTCCACGAGTTCCCCCAGGGCTGGCTGATCAACCGGACTGCGCATCTCACCGAGGAGTACGCGGGCGTGGCGGGATACGTCATTGAGAAGAACCCCGGCCGGATCATGTGCTTCCCCTCGTTCGTCCCGCCCCCCCGGATCCTGCGCGACTACGACGCCATCGTCGACCGGGGCTACCCGGAGAACATCGATGATTGACACGACAACAGCCCGCAAGATCGCGGTTCAGCTCCTCGGACGGCCCAGCAACGACCCGACACGACCCTGGAACCTCATCGAGTTCCCCCAGGGCTGGATCATCAACGAAACCGGCTACCTCGGCGACAACTTCGTCGGCTCCCTCGGACACGTGATCGAGAAGGAGGACGGACGGGTGCTGCGCTTCCCAACCCGTATTCCGACTGGTCGNATCATGACCGAGTACGACGCCGTTGTGAGGACCGCGAGGGTCGTCTCGACCTGGCGGGCGCCGGCAGATCTTGCCTAGATCTCGCGTGTCCTGGTTGGCCTCGCTCAGCTGCTCCTCACCGATCCTGAGCCGCCGGTCAGCGGTCCGCACCCGGAAGAATCGAGTCCCTCGGGTGCATCACCGCGCCGCCCGGCGTTAGGCGCTCAGAGAGACGACGGCCACGGTATCCCACTGGTAGGTCCGGCCGTCGCGGTACAGTCGTACCAGCCGAAGATCGGTCACGGAGACCTCGGCTGGGGGCAGGTCTCGCAGCGCCGTGACCCGTTGGATGATCGGTTCCGCGGGTGTGTCGCGGTTGCTGTAGGCGATGCCTACGTGCGGACGGAAACGCTGCTTGACGGCGGGCAGGCCGCAGGCGGAGGACANGTCGTCCACGGCGTGCCGCAGTCTGATCAGCGGTTCCCAGGGGGTGACGGTGAAGCGGACCGCGCCGCTCGATCCGGCCAGNGGGCCGACCCGCAGCCGGAACGCAGGCTGGTGACGGCACTGTTCGACGACCTGGCAAGTGACTGTGGTGAGGATGACGGGGTCGATCTCGTCGGTGAACGCGAGCCGGCGCACGGTGAGGTGCAGCCCGTCGGCGGGTACCGGGTCGAGACATGCGAGGTCGTGCAGCTGCTGCTGGCAGGTCGCGGCTAGGNCGCGCAGCGCGGCGCTATCGAACGTCAGGAACCAGTGGAAGCTGCTCCGGCCCGGGGTCCAGCCGGGCCGGTCCCAGTGGTCGGTCATCGAGGGTAGGACCCGGAAGCGTTCCCAGTCGTCATGGACCGGGTCGTGCTCGCTCACCGCGGCGTGCTGTGGGGCAGTGCCTGGGACACTTCGGCGAGTTCGGCGACGGCGGGCAGGGTCCGCCAGGGCGCGGTGCGGCGGGCGAGTTCCTGGCCGCGCTGGCGGATCGACTCGATCGGGGCGGCACCGGCGCGGGTGAGGGCCTCGACGCCGAGCGTGGCGCTGTGTTCCGGCTCGGGGTCGGCGCCGGCCGTCAGCGCGGTGGCGACATCGAGGGTGATCAGGACATCGCTCCACCGGGAACGGTCGGCGCCCGGCATGCTGCTGGCGGTCTGGGCGTAGCTCTGGACGAGGGCGGTGTCGCCGGTGCCGACGTGGGCGGTCGCGGCGTTCGCCGCGATCCGCGCGAGGCTGTAGGCGCCGAAGGAAATGCACGGCGACATGCCCTCGGGTAGCTCGGTGTCCTCGGCGAGGTCGAACGCGCGGCCGACGGCTTCCCGCACGCCGTCGCGGTCGCCGAGCTGGCCCAAGGCGCGGGCTTCGCCGTTGATCGCCAGCCGGATCGCCTGCGGCCCGCCCGCGGCGTGGGTCTGTCCCTCGCGTGCCAGTTCTAACGCCAGCCGGTAGTCACCGGCGTAGTAGGCGCACAGGCTTTCGGTGCCCCGTACCCAGGCCGCCAGATCGCTGTCCTCGACGGCCACTGCGAGGGTGAACGCCTCCAAGCAGTAGGCACGCGCGAGCGGGAAGTCCCCGAGGTTCACCGCCATATAGCCAGCCAGCCCCGACAGTTGCCCAGCGGCCCGCAGCATCCGGATACGGTCCCTGGGCAGCTGCCAGCCCTCGACGAGGGTTTGCACGCCCTTCCGTTGCCGCACGACAAGAGGCATCAAAAGCGCTGGGCCCCGCGCCTCATAGGAGGCGACACAGTCCTCGATGAAACCGTCAAGATAATCGAGAAAGGGCGTTTGCGTAGAGGGTCCTGTGAAGTATTGCAGCCGAAGGCCGACGTCGAGCAGTTCCGCCTGCCGGTCAAACCCGCCGCCAAGGGAAGCGGTCACGTCCGCGGCAGGCGAGACCATCGCCGGAGCGGGCGTTCTGATGCCATTTCCGACTATCTCGACCTGCGCCGCGTCCCTGGGCTTTGGTAGTTCTTCGGGTCTGACTCGCATAGTTTTCGTCGTCTTGCTGATAAGGAGGTTATCGGCGGGGGTGAGGTGTTCACGGTCGTCGAGGTCGATCAGGTTGTGGATGCTGGTGTCGTAGACCTCGGCGAGCAGCGCGAGGATCTGGGGGGTTGGCCGGCGGCGGTTGTTCGGCAGCGGCCAGTTCTCCAACTCCGACAACCGCGGGCCGGTCATCGTGGCGGCGCCGCTGGGGTCTAGACCGGTACGGGCGGCGTGGGCGTTGATGTGGTTCGCAGCCTGCGTCTGGGTCCAGCCGTGCGCGACGCGGTAGGCGGTGCGGGGGCGCAGCTGGTAGCGGCGGGCGAACTCGACGGCGATCTCGTCGTGGGACATTCCCGCCGTGCGCATCCGCGCCCGTAGCTCCGCCTGCTCCACCCGCAGGCTGGGCCTGGTCGTCACGAGGGCTTGGGCTCCTCTCTCGTCCTGCACCGAAGCTGGTGGCGGACGGCGAGTCGGAATGCGCCAACAGTAGCCCTCGATGCTCATCGTCCCAAGTGGTCCGGCGCGGCTCGCTGTGNCGTGTCCCTCGGGCTCGACCTGCCTTGGCGTGTTCGCGGCTGCCGAGGGGCGCCTGTGGATGTGGTGCGAGTCGTCGGCGGTGCCCGCGTTGGCGCGGCTTGCTGCCCGCCTATGGCCGCGGCCCGACGAGGTCCTCTGCACGCCTCAGATCGCCTGTTCGGGTCGTGACAGCGATCTAGTGCAGTAGCCCGATCGGGTGGTAGCGACTAGTCCAAATGAGTCATTTCCCGCTGGGATGCCGGTCCTACTGCGCAGTGGGAACGCCGCGATGCAACGCGGCCGGAGTAGTCCTAGATGGAGGGTTTTCCTTTCCGGGGTCGAGTTGGCCGTTCGTTGGAATTTCCTGCGAGGTGGGCACTGTGCAGGTCCGGGCTCGTACACCACGACTTCGCCAGCGGGCTCGGTGGGGCGCCGCCGGTGCCCTGACTGCTGCCGTGGTGGTGCTGGCCGCCTGTAGCTCTGGCGGTTCCGCGCCTGATCCGGCCGCGAGCAGCAGCGCTGTCTCCTCACCGGCGCTCTCAAGCGGGACGCCGTCCCCGACGCGGACGTCTCCGGCAGACCTCGCGNGGCGGGACGCGNTCGCCGCGTACCTCGGGATGTGGAAGGCGTACGCGCAGGCCAGCCACACCTCCGATTGGCGGGCTCCGTATCTGTCGCAGTACGCCGCAGGTGACGCGTTNCAGGTCATCACCGGCAACCTGTATGCCGACCACTACAACGGTCTGGTCGCCAGGGGCGAACCGGTGAACAACCCGCGGGTGACGTCGGTGAGTTCGGAAGACGTACCGAAGTCGGTGATGATCGAGGACTGCGGCGATGACCGGAACTGGTTGCAGTACAGAACCGACGGGTCTTTGCTGAACAGCACCCCGGGGGCCTTGCATCGGATTGTCGCCGAGGTACGGCTGCACACCGATGGTAAATGGCGGGTGACCAAGTACGGGATTGACACCGCCGGAACATGCCAATGAGAAGAACCGCTGCCCTCGCCGTCCTCGCCGTGCTCGCGGTGGCAACCATCTGCGTGTTCGCCACCCCGGCCGCCGCCGATGGCATCTACGGCAAAACGGATTGCAACCAGAATCCTAAGCCCGGATGCGACCTACTCGCCGGGGACAACGGTGCTGCCGCCCCAGTGCCGGATGGCGGTCCTTCGCCCGCCGTTCCTCCACCGGGTGGAGGCGGCGGACAGGCGCGTCCTGCGCCTCCGGGTGACAGGGCTTTGGACCCGCCGGCATTGCCGACGGCGGATTGCGCGTATGTCCGCAGTGACTATCAGCCGCCGCCCGCTGGCGATGTGCGGCCCGCCTCCTATCCGCTGCCGGCTGCGGGTGGGCTGGTGGTGCGGCCGGCGGTGCTCCGGTCGTCGGGGGTGTCGGTGCGTCCGGTGGTGTCGCAGCCGGGGCAGGGGCCGGGTGCTTGGTACATCTACCGGTGCGCCTCGGGTGGTGAGCGGGACGCGTTGTATCGGGCGCCTGTGTGGATTCCGGATGCGGCGCCGGGGGCTGCGCCGGCGCCCGACCCGGAGGCGTTGGCGGAGCAGGCGCGTAATCAGCTGCGGCTGGCAGGTCCGGCGATCGGGATGAGCCCGGTCGGGGATCAGCTGGTGCGGTTGCCAACGTGGCTGTGGCTGGACCCCGCGGGGTGGCAGCAGGTGGCGGCGTCGGCGGCGGCAGGTGGGGTGTCGGTGACCGCGGTCGCCAGGCCCGTGGAGGTGGTCTGGTCGCTGGGGGATGGCGGGACGGTGACCTGCACGGGGCCGGGCACGCCGTTCCCGGCCGGGGCCGATCCGAAGAGTGCCTCGCCGGACTGCGGCCACACCTACACCCGCCGGTCGCTGGACGAGGCGGGTGGGACGTTCGCGGTGACGGCGACGGTGCGCTGGGACGTGACCTGGGCCGGTGCCGGCCAGGCAGGGGCGTTCCCGGGGCTGACGACCGTGTCGATGGCCGCAGTCAGAGTGATCGACGTTCCCGCGTTGACGACGGGCGGTGGGTGATGACAGCCGTGACCGGCATGATCAGAGTAAGCGGGCCAGGTAGCCGTGCCAGGTCCGGTCCGGGGGGTGCCGGATGGTGACGGCCCAGCCCTCGACCCCGCGGACGGCCGGTCCGGACCGTGCGGGCCGGCGAACGGGTGGTGCCCCACCTGCCCGGCTGACCGGCGGTCCGCGGCGCCGCCGGCGGGTTCCGTATCTGCTACTGGGTGTGGTGCTGGTGGTGGGCTGCGCCGTCGCAGGTCTGGTCGCGGGGGCGCGGGTGGGTTCGCGGGAGCCGGTGCTGGTGCTGGCCCGTCCGGTGACGGTGGGCCATGTCCTGGCCGCCGAGGACGTGCGGGAGGTGCGGATCGCCGCCGACGGTGTCGACACCGTCCCTGCCGGCGAGCGGGACAGTGTGCTGGGCAAGCCGGTCGCCTACAGCCTGCCCGCCGGCACCGTGCTCAGCCGCGCGGCGGTCGGTGTCGCGCAGGTCCCGCCGTCCGGGGAGGCGATCGCGGCGGTCGCGCTGAAGGCCGGCCAGTTCCCCAGCGGCCTGTCATCCGGCTCGCGGGTGACGGTCGTCGTTGCCCCCGCGACCAGCGCGGTGTCGACCGCGGCGGCGGGCGGGGCCCGGTCGTGGCCGGCGACGGTCGTGGCCGTGGTGGCGGCGGACACCGAGCAGACGACGGTGGTCTCGCTCCAGCTCGCCGAGGCCGACGCCCACGCGTTGGCGGNGGCGCCGGCTGGGCAGATCGGCGTCGTCACCGTCCATGGCCAGGGCCGGTGAACCCCACATGATCATTGCGGTGGGGTCGTTGAAGGGCAGCCCTGGGACGACGACGTTGGCGCTCGCGTTGGCGGATCGCTGGCCGGCGGAAGGCGGCGAGTCGCTGCTGGTCGAGGCCGACCCTGCCGGTGGTGATCTGGGCGCGCGGTTCGGGCTGGTCGCGGGGCGGGGTCTGGTGTCGCTGGCCGCTGCCGGCCGTCGCGGCGGCGGGCAGCCGCGCCCGCTGGCCGACCATGTCCAACCGCTGCCCGGGGGCCTTCAGGTGCTGTCGGCGCCGCCCGGGGCCGAGCATGCCCGTCAGGTCCTCGGTGAGCTCGCCGGCGGGGGCTGGTCGCTGCTGTGGTCCGCGGCGCAGGCCGACGGCCAGACGCTGATCGTGGACTGCGGCCGGTTGGACCCGCTGACCCCAGCAGCGCCGGCGCTGCGCGCCGCCGACGTGCTGCTGCTGGTCGTCCGACCGCGCGACGACGAGCTGGCACACCTGGCGGCCCGCATCCACGTGGTGCAGGGCTGGGGGCTACCGGCGTGGTATGTGGTGGTGGCCGCTGAGGCGGGCCGGACACCGGACTACCGGGTCCGCGACATCACCCGGGTACTCGGCTCGCGGGTTCTCGGGCCGCTGCCTTATGACACGGCCGCTGCCGGGGTGCTGGCTGGCCGTCGACAGAGCCGGACCGGCATCGGCCGGTCGAAGCTGGGCCGGACGGTGACCGGGATAGCCGACTATCTCGCTACCAGCCTGCCGGCCGAGCCCGCGCCCCCCACGCTGTCCGCGGTCCCGGCCGATGGGCACGGACAGATCGCATTGCCGTCTACGCGGACGGGGACGCGATGACGCCGCCCTCATGGAACGAACCCGGCCGGGCCGGAGCAGCCGGTAACGGCGCCGGCTGGCCGGGTCTTCTGACGCCGCGGGGCGGGCCGGTCGCCGACGGGCTGCGTGCCCGGCTGCGGGAGGGGTTGCGCGCCGCGCTGGCCGCCCGGCTGCGGGCGGACGAGGACGCCGGCGCGCCGCCGCTGGCCGCGGACGCGCGGCAGGCGTTCGCCCTGTCCGTGCTTGTGGATCTCACCGAGGCGCACACCACCGCGGAGCTGGGGCGCGGGGCCGCGGTCCTCCCACCGCAGGACGAGCAGCGGATCATTCACGAGGTGCTCGCCGAGGTCCTCGGGCTCGGCGGGCTGGAACCGCTGCTGGCCGACGCCAGCATCGAGAACATCAACATCACCGGTGACCGGGTTTTCATCCGCCGGGCGGACGGCAGCCGCCTCCGGCTGCCCGCGATCACCGGGTCCGACAGCGAGCTGGTCAGCCTGATCCGGGACCTGGCCGCGCACGCCGGGGTGGAGGAGCGCCGCTGGGACCGCGGCGCGCCGCTGGTCAACTTCCACCTGCCGGACCGGTCCCGGGTGTTCGCGGTGATGGCGGTCACTCAGCGGCCTTCCGTGAGTATCCGCCGGCATCGTTTTCGCCACGTGACTCTGTCCGCGTTGCGGGCGAACGGCACGATCGACTACGGGTTGGAGGGTCTGCTCGCGGCGCTGGTGGCGGCGCGGAAGAACGTCGTGGTGGCCGGGGGGACCGCGATCGGGAAGACCACGCTGTTGCTGGCGCTGGCCGACCAGATCCCGCCGTCCGAACGACTGGTCACGGTCGAGGATGTGTATGAGCTCGGCCTGGACGAGAACGAGCAGGCGCACCCGGATGTGGTGGCAATGCAGGTCCGCGAGGCCAACACCGAGGGCGAGGGCGCGATTTCCGCGTCCGAGCTGGTCCGGGCCGCGCTACGGATGAGCCCGGNCCGGGTGATCGTCGGCGAGGTGCGGGGACCCGAGGTCATCCCGATGCTCAACGCGATGTCGCAGGGAAACGACGGCTCCATGACCACCCTGCACAGCTCCACCANCCGCGGNGTGTTCACGAGGTTGGCCAGCTATGCGGTGCAGGGGCCCGAACGGCTCCCGCTGGAGGCTACGAACCTGCTGATCGCAAGTGCGATTCACGTGGTGGTGCATCTGGCTGAGCCGCGCGGGGAACGGGGCCGGCGGGTGGTGTCCAGCGTGCGGGAGGTGGTGGACGCCGACGGCACGCAGGTGGTGACGAACGAGCTGTACCGGCCAGGACCCGACCGCCGGGCCATGCCGGCCGCCCCGCCGACCGGTGAGCTGCTCGACGACCTGGTCGACGTCGGATTCGACCCGGACCTGCTCTCCCGGGGGTGGTGGTCATGACCGGCCTGTTCGGTCTGCTCGGCCTCGGGATCGGCGCCGGCCTGCTGCTCATCGCCTACGGCTGGCGCGCGGTACCCGCCGACGACCCACCCCGCTCTCCCCGCCGGCGGCGGTCCCTGCCGTGGCGGGACGACCCGCACGTCGGGCGGTGGGCCGCCGCGGCGGTCGCCGCCGGCATCCTGGCCGGCGCGTTCACGGGCTGGGTCGTCGGCGGCCTGCTGATCGCGATGGCGGTGGTCGGCCTGCCTCGGATGCTGGGCCCCGATCGTGACCAGGCCCGCCAGGTGGCTCGCATGCAGGGCATCGCGGTGTGGGCCGAGCAGCTGCGCGACACCCTTGCCGCCGCGGCCGGCCTGGAGCAGGCCATCGCGGCGACTGCGCCCGCCGCCCCGCCGGCGATCCGCGGCGAGGTCGCGGCGCTCGCTGCCCGGATCGACCGCCGCGAGCGGCTCGGATCGGCCCTGCGGGGGCTGGCTGACGACCTTGACGATCCACTGGCCGACCTGGTGATCGCGGCGCTGATCCTGGCCAGCCAACATCAGGCGCGGCAGCTGTCCGGGCTGCTGGGCCAGCTCGCGGCGACCGCCCGCGCTCAGGTCGACATGCTGGGGCGGGTCGAGGTCGGCCGGGCGAGGATGAGGACCACGATGCGGGTCGTCGTCGTGACCTCTCTGGTGTTCGCCGGTGGGCTGGTGATCTTCAATCGGAGTTTCCTCGCCCCGTACAGCAGCGCCGTGGGNCAGTTGGTCCTNCTCGCTGTGGGGACGATCTTCGTCGGGGGGTTCGCCTGGCTTAAGCGCATGTCGAAGATGACCACTCCGGGCCGGCTGCTCGACGGCGAGGACCCGGCACCACCTGCGGTAAGCGCGTCCCAGACGCCGGCGGGCGAGGGGTGGGACGGCCGATGAGCGTGCTGCTGATGTTGCTGGCCGCTGGCGTCGGGGTCGGCCTGTGGGCGCTTGCGGTGGGACTGTTCCCACCCCGGCCGTCCCTGGAAGAGGTCCTTGCCCGCCTCGACCCCGCCCCAGCGGCGCCGGCCGCCCCCGCAACGGTGCCGGTCGAGCAGGACGGCTGGGCGGTGCGGGCGGGCCGGCCGTTCGTCGGCCTGCTGCGCGCCGCCGGGCTGCCGACCGACGCGCTGCGCCGGGACCTGGCCGTGCTCGGGCGGTCCGTCGACGCCCACCTGGCGGAGAAAGCCACGGCAGGTCTGGCCGGCCTGCTGTTCCCATCCGTGGTCGGCGTGGCCTTCGTCGCCGGGGGGCGGCCCTTTCCCTGGGCGGTGCCCGCCGCCGCCGCGATCCTGCTCGGCGTCGTCGGATTCCTCCTGCCGGACCTCACCGTGAAAGCCGACGCCAGCCGCCAGAGAGCGGCGGTCCGCCACGCCCTGTCCGCCTACCTCTCCCTCATCCAAGTCCTGCTCGCCGGCGGCGCAGGCGTCGAAAGCGCGCTGACCGACGCGGCGGGCATCGGCCGGGGATGGCCGTTCGCCGCACTACGCCGGGCGCTGCGCACGGCCCGGGAAACCCGGATCAGTCCGTGGGAAGCACTGGGCCGCCTCGGAAACGATCTTCAGGTTTCCGAATTGACCGAACTTGCCGACGCGGTCGCACTCGCCGGCACCGAGGGCGCCCGGGTCCNCCAGTCCCTGGACGCCAAGGCCGCGGCGCTGCGAACCCGTCAGGGTCAGGACGCCGAAGCCGACGCCAACGCCGCCACCGAACGGATGAGTATCCCGGGCGTCCTGATAGCAGCCGGATTCATTTTGTTTGTTTTCTATCCTGCCATGGACAAGATCACACAGTCGTTGTAGAAGTCGCTTCTCTTCGGGGAGACCGCCATGTTCACCTTCCTCCGTTCCTGGTGGGCGCTTTACCTCGCGAAACTCGGGCAGCCACCCGACGATCCGGAGCAGGATCGGGGCAGCACGACCGAAAACGTGATCTGGATCGCGTTCTTTGCCGCGCTCGCTCTCGCCGTCATCGGAATTTTCGGCCCGCAAATTTTGGACGCGGCGCGCAGCGTCGTCTTCAAATAGGGACCGGCCATGGCAGCCCGCCCCCAGCCGGTGAAGGTTCGACGCTGTAGGGAGGCCGGTGAACATGTCCAACGAGCCAGCGGCCTGCCCACTCGGTGTCCAGCGACCGNCCGTCTGTCCACTGCCGCAGGCTCCGGGCTACGCCAGGCTGCGTCCGACCTGCGGCGGCGGTGCTCCGNCATGCCGCTCCCATTCCGCAGATCTCGATGGCCCCTACCCGGACCCGGACCGCACCAGGAATCGGCCGCTCGCCAACCCCGCGAACCCGCGATCGACGGAAGAACGATCAGGTGCCACGAAGAAATGGACCACTGCCCAGACGTGCAGGAAGGCGCGACACATCCGCGACGCGCCTCCAGTGGACGGGTACACCGCGCAACACTGGGCCCGAATGGACATCTTCTCCGGCTTCCCTACAGACGGCGTCCTGGCTCCGGCCGCCCTGCATCTGCCCGCCGGGCCCTCCCCGGCAACCGTGACCGCGGCGCGCGGCGGNAGCGCCCCCACCCGAGCTGTCCCAGCACCCGGCCACGCCCACGGCGACGGTGCGCGGACCGCACACCAGCAGCAGCTCCCGGCCGGAGGAGGGATGACGGCGCGCTGACCGTCGAAATGATTTTCGTATTGCCGTTGCTGTTCACGGTCGTGATGCTGCTCGCGCAGGTCACGGTCTGGGCGCATGCCANCCATGTCGCGCAGGCCACCGCCACCCGTGCGCTCGCCGCGGCCCGCGCCGACGGCGGCAGCGCAGCCGCCGGCGAGACCCAGGCGCAGGCGACACTCGACCAGCTCGGTCGTGGCAGCCTCACCGACCCGCAGGTCACCGTCGCCCGGAACGCCGTGCGTGCCGCCGTCCACGTCCACGGCACCGCCGCCAGCGTCGTTCCGGGGCTTCACCTCGGGGTGGATGCCCACGCGGCCGGACCGGTCGAAGCCCGCAGGCCGGAAACCCGTGGGTTCGCGAATTCTGACACGCCATGAGCGACGAACCGGCGGGGATGGCCATGGGATGCCGACCGATCTACGGGCCTTACCACCCAATATATATGTACACTCATCGCTACCAGATAGTCCGAATAGTCGCGGGCGCTGTTAAATTCCCGAAACGGGCACGCTGGTCAATGTGGCACGTTTCGCCCTTAGGGTCCAGGCTGGGGTCCAGGGGTCATCATATCGAGCACTTCTGGGAGCAGTTCAGAGAAGAGTCGGTCCACAGAGGAAGACATGGTCCAGACCAGCCCGCGCTCGGCGCGCATGTAGTTGACCAGGTGCATATCCCGCAGGCGGGCGCTATTCTTACCTTCCAGCAGCTGCTGGAAAGTCGGCCCCCCGGCCTCGGCAACTGCTTCGACATGGTCGAGTTCGTCGAGAGAAATCACTTCCAGCTGGGTGATCCGATCGTCTCCCAGGTATCCCCTGCTCGCAATGTGGCTTCGTATTCCGCTCATAGTGACTGGCGAGATGGGGAAGTGGTCGTCTACCACGATCACGGGGTGATAAAGGCGGCGGGGACGGTTCGGCAGACCNGTGAGCGCGGACTCGTCTTCCTGGAGCTGTCGGATTGTAGAATCAAGCTGCTCCGCCTTATCGCCACACAGCTTCTCGATGTCCTTTTCAAGGTCGCCGATGGTATGCCCGGCCACGCTTTCCCTGGTCAGGCGCCGCGATGTCACTTCTACCAGAATGAATGTGTCTTCGTAGTCGATTACCGCATCGCAGAGCTGGGTCTCGCCGTAAGCGAGCTGGAGGTCACTCTCAAGATACACTCGGCGCTGGTCGCCGACTTTCGGCGCGATTCGATTGAGAACCTCGACTGCGTATGCCTCTATGGCGTCACCACGGAGATCGATGAGGCGGCCTTTTTTAGTTTTGTCCCTCCTCACATATTGTTCGACATCGTGATAGATCAGGCCGCCGAAAACTCGACCCGAGAGCAGGCGGGGCGACATAAGAAGATAGGTGTTCTGGGCGAGCCTGACCAGGGGAAAGCGGCTGAAGGTCGAGAAGGTCCACGTGAAGCCGAGCTGCTCAGCCTCGCTGTTGATCTCTTTGACCAGGGTGGTCCGGTCGGCGGACAGCAGGTCCAAGACAGCCCTGATGCGTTCCATCGGCAGAACCGAAGTGGCCGAGTCGTCCAGTCTGATAACTGGTCCACTCTGTGCGCACGTCGCCCAGGTTATCGCGGTCACGGTGACGAGGTCGTCAAATGGTACGCCTGTCGCCTGGCGNAATGTGCCGGCGAAGTCGAGGTACTGTTCCGGCTTCTCTGCGACGAGTTGCGGCACAAGCTGTCGCCAGACTCTTCGAAAGTGCGCGATTTCGTGTGCGCTGCTGGATCCGCTGTGGAAGTAGAGGCTGGATGTGAGGTCCAGCGCTGTTTTCTCCGGCAGGCCAGCCCATTGGTTGCGATCCGCGGGCCGCTCGTCAGACTGCCGTTCCATGAGCAGATCCGCAACGCCAAGCATCGCGAAGACGACGTTCCGATAGTCGTCTGGCTCGCCGGGTGGAGCTTCCGTCGGACTGACAATCAGTGCCATCTTGGCCAGCACCAACAGCGCTTGGGGGTTCAAGATTTTCCGGTCGGCTGCGAGGAGCGTCCGCGCCCGGTCCAGAGCCTCGCCGCCGAACGTCGATTCTACAAATTGACGTTCGATGCCGGGCTCGGCTCCCGGCGATTCAAGCATGATCATCATTCCTGCGCAGAAGTAGAGGAATGTCATGCAGGATCTTGTTGCGAGGAGCCGGACCACCTCGTCGGGAGGGATAGGAGCGCCCAGAATATCTGTTGCCGTCGCGTAGTATCTCACCTGATCGATCGGCCTCGGGAAGGCGCTGCTGCTGGCTGGCGCGATCAAACCGCTTGGATGCCTGGCGAAGGTATTTGGGATCAAGGGTGTCGAGGTTCCCGTGGCCATGATGCGCCCCGCAGCTGGAACCGTCAGATAGTTAGACGGTATTTCGGGAGGGGTGCGGCCGGCGAAGATTTCCCGCAGGCGGACGAGCTGTTCTTGGGTCGGAGGGGCAGACGGAAACAGGGGATGGATGTTTCTGGAGGAGAACCTCTCGCCAATCAGGCGGTTCAAGTCCTCCGGCGGCAGCGTCATCGTCGACAGCCTCGTCCTAGTGCTGGATCTTGGACCCGCGTCNCATGCGGAGTGCCCGAGCCTGGGCGAGCATCTCGGCGGTGGCATGGGAGCTGGTCATGAGCGCGGAAGCACTACGGTACGGCATCGTCGTCGGCCTTCTACTCGTCCAACCGACGACCGAGAGCAGGATGCCCAACGATCTCGGTGTAACGCGTCGCGGCCTGCACGCTGATCCCGAACAGATCGCACAGCCGGCGGACGTCGCCTCCGGTCGCGAGGGCCTCGTCGAGGATGCGGTCTTCACGCAGAACCTTGGCAGCGAGGCCGAGTTTGATACTGAGNCAACGTGCGCCGACCGGCCCGGTCCGACCTGCGGTGCGGTGGTGGATGAACAGGTGCGCGTTGGCCGTGCCTGGCCAGGAGAACGCTCGATGGTCGAGGTAGGCCGCCAGCCGTGCCCGCACCGGGGCGCCGAGGGGGATGACACGGCCGTCGAGGTGCAGTCGGCCGTCGCGGATGTCGGTCAGGTGCAGGTCGCGCAGCTGTCCGGCGCGGATGCCGTGGAAGGCGAGCAGCGCTGCGAGCAACGCCGTGGCGGGGTCCGGCGAGACGAGGGCTCCGCGGACGGCCGCGAGATCAGCGGGCAAGGGCTGACGCCGCGCTGGCGCCGCGATGCGGATGCGGGCGGTCGGGTTGACGAAGACCAAGCCGTGCGCTTTGAGAGTGCGGAAGATCGATCGGAGAGCTCCGCCGACGCGGGGCCGCGTGGTGGGATCGGCGGGCAGGGCGGCGAGCACGTCGGCGCGCGAGATCTCGCGCAGCGAGTCATGGCCGCCGGCAGCCCAGTGCAGGAGAGTGGGCATGGCCGCGGACAGCCAGAAGCGGGCGGTGTTCGCAGCACGTGGTTTCGCGCGGGGCGGGGTGGGGCTGCCGTAGCGCAGCACCCGGAACCAGGAGCCCATCTCGGTTGCCATCGGTTCCGGCAGGTCAGACAGGAGGCGAGCCGCCCAGCGGTCGACCGCCGGGGTGCGGTCGTCGTCGAGGAGGCCGGCTTCGGTCAGCACCATCCGGGTCAGGTCGACACCGAACAGGCCGTGCTCGAGAAGCTGGTCGACGTCGGTGGCCCGGATGAGGGTCTGTCCGGGCGGTCGCTGACCAAGCAGCACCTTGAGGTTGAGCCGCACGCGTTTCGTCGAGGTGTGGCTCCAGCCGTGCCGGGCGGCCACCTCGCCGGCGAGGGCGTCCAACGCGCGGGCGGTGCGGGTGTCGCGGGCGTCGGTGATGCCGTGGCGTTGCATCCAGCTCGGTGGCCGGTTGTCGAACAACGGGGG
Organism: Frankia sp. AvcI1; assembly: GCF_001420875.1. Lineage (NCBI taxonomy): Bacteria > Bacillati > Actinomycetota > Actinomycetes > Frankiales > Frankiaceae > Frankia > Frankia sp. AvcI1. The sequence goes on from NZ_LJFZ01000009.1 coordinate 238,973, forward strand.
CTGCCGATGGCGGCGCTGGCTGCCGGCTCCGGTGGGGGCGCTCGCGGCCGAAGCGCTGGAGGTGGCGTCGGCGGGTGGGGTGAGCGTGGTTCGGGCCCCCCGTCGGCGCGACGACTTCTCGGTGTTGGCGAGGAACAGCTGCTGACCGTCACGGTTGAGGGCGACCACGTCGAGCGGGATGTAGGTCCGGCCGATAGTGCGGGCGGGACCGCGGTGTGCGGTGGCGGCGGTGCGCCAGCACAGCCGGCAAAACCCGCCCCTGNCGATGTGCCGCAGCTGCCCGCACACGAGGCATCCGCCGATCGTCGGGTTGTGCTCGCGCCAGCCGATGCAGGCGTGGCACAGCCATCGGTGGGTCCGGGTCACGCCCCANGCCAAGCAGTCCCGGCACGAGTCGACGACGCGGAAGCTGCCGCCGCAGTGGCACCAGCCGCACACACCAGCGGTGTAGTAGTCGGCGGTGGAGCCGCACCGCCGGCACGGCGGCGGCGTATACGGGCCACCGGGTTTGCAGTCGTAGCAGTAGAACCAGCTCTTCAGACCGACCGGCTTGACCTGGCATGCCTTGCAGAGGCGGGGCTGCCTCATGCCGGTGGCAGGCTGCGGTTGCGGCCCCACCGCGGCGTAAGGACCTGCGCTGGCCGCGCCTCGGCGACCTGCTGGGGGCGGCGCGCGGCGACCTTCTCCGGCTCGCGGATCAGCAGCTCTTCCGGGCCGCAGTCAAGCACCGCGCAGATGACATCGAGGTCGTCGAGGCGGATCGTGGTCGGCGTTCCGGTCCACAGCGCCGACATCTTCCCCGCGCTGATCTCCAGGCCCGCGTCCGCGAGCTGGCGGCGGAACTCGGTCGACTTCCAGATGCCGCGTTCCGCGGCCTTCATCCGCAGGTTCCAGCGCACTGGTTCATCCCTCCCCGGCCAGCAGCCGGCCGGCGACACGGGTGTTCGCGGCCTCCCATGCCTGTTCGATGTGCGCGGCCTGGACATGGATGTAGTGGGTCGTGGTGGACAGCCAGTCGTGGCCGAGCAGCTCCTGGATCGCCTTGAGATCCATGCCACGGGCGTACAGCGACGAGGCGCAGAAGTGCCGCAGCCCATGCGGGCTCAGCCGCCCCGACCAGGTCGGCAGCCAGACGTCGACCGCCTTCGTCAGGCCGGTGCGCAGGGCGTGGTCGCCGGCGCGGGTGCACCCGGCGTGGCCGCGGGCGCGCCGTTCGCTTGGCAGCAGCGGTGCGTCCGGGTTGTCCCAGTCCTCGCCGAACTGGTGGCGTACGTCGACCAGCCACCATTCCAGCAGCGCGTCGACGCCGTCGATGCCCGGGACGAGGCGGGTCTTCGGGCCCCGGCCGTTGCTGCCTTTGCCGAAACGGACGTGCAGCTTGCCGTGCGTGCCGAGGTCGGGACGCCAGTCGCGGATGTCGAGCATCACCGTCTCGTGGATGCGCAGTCCAGCCCGGCGCCACAGCGACGCCGCCAGGTAGTCACGGGCAGCAGGCAAATACTTTCTCGCCGCGGGCAGCGAGGCGCGCCACGCCGCGAACAGAGCGTCGATCTCCGCCTCGCTCGGCGGGACCCGCCCGGCCCCGTAGTCCNCCTTCGCCGGCCGGTTGAACTCATCAATCGGCTGAACCAGCACGTGACCCGTCAACGCGTGCACGTCGCCCTGATAGCGGCTGATCAGAAAATCGAAGAACCGAGCCAGGGTCCACGCCTTCGCCTGCACGGTCCCCGGGCCGAGTCGTCGCTCCCGGCGCAGCCACGACAGGTAGCGGTCAGCATCCGCCGCAGCCGCGGCCCACACCGGCCGCCCGAAGAACCTGACGAACTCGAACACGACCGCGCGTTCCCGCGCGACATGCGCGTCCGTCAGGCCTGCGCCCGCCCGCGCAAGAGCGAACTGATCCACCAGTTCCTGCTCGAAGTCCTCCTCGTCCTGCACCGAACGCAGCTGCCGCGGCGCGTCGATCGAGCGGACAACCGCAAGACCCACGGGCACCCCGCTTCATCGCCACCGACCAGATGTCGAGTTCTGCGACGACCCTTCAGGAATCCCGATGCACCCTCAACGCACCGCACCGACCCCGAACGCCCCAGGCAACAGGAGGGCACACGAAGCGGGCCGGGACGAACGCACGGCGTTTCCCACAGTCCCATGATCTCTGTCGTGGCGTCGAGCACGCCCCCTTCCTCGGGTAGCGATCGTGGTTCGGGCACGGTGGAGCTCGTGCTGGTCATGCCGGTACTGCTGCTGATGTTGCTGTTCCTGGTCCTGTGTTACCGGATCAGCGACGCGAAGCTGNGGATCGCCGACGTCGCGCACCAGGCAGCCCGTGCCGCCTCGATCGCCCGCACTCCCACCGAGGCCCGCNCCGATGCCCTCGCCACGGCGCAGACCGCGTTGGCCGACGCCGGGGTCACCTGCGGCGACCTGACGGTCGACACCGATCCCGCCGGGCTGGCGCCGGGAGCGCTGGTGCGTGTCCGCGTGGCGTGCACCGTTGAGCTGCACGACCTCGCCCTCCTGGCCATGCCGGGCGCGGCGACCCTGCACGCCAGCGCCACCAGCCCGGTTGATCAACACGGCGACCAGCGTGGGGACACNCCGTGACCCGCCGGCCGCGTGACGATGGCCAGGACGAGGGGACGGTCACCGTCTTCGTCGTGATCCTGGCCGCCGCCTTCGTCATGTTCGGCGGCCTGATCCTGGACGCCGGCGGGGCGCTCGCGGACAAGACCACCGCGATGGGCATCGCGCAGGAGGCCGCCCGCGCCGGCGCCCAACAGCTCGACCTGACGACCTACCGGTCAACCGGCGTGGTCCGCCTCCTGCCTGACGAAGCGGCCGGCGCCGCCCGCGCCTACCTCGCCCAGGCCGGCGCCACCGGCACCGCGACCGTCGCCGACAACACGGTGACCGTCACGGTCACCGTGACCCACCACAACCAGCTGCTGGGCATCGCCGGCCTGGACACGCTCACCGTCACCGCCACCGGCAGCGCCCACCCCGCCCCACCTGCCCCCGGAGCGGCCCTATGAGTCGATCCGCCCCTCGCCGGCCGATCCGGGCCCGGCCCGTCCGTCGCCGGCTCGCCGCCGGCGGGCTGGCGTTCGGCCGCCTCGTCCGCGCCGCCGTCGCCCTCGCCGCGCTGATCGCCCTGATCGTCGGACTGCCGTGGGGGCTCGCGCATTTCATCGGCTGGCCGCTTCCCCACCATCTGCCGTCCTGGGACGAGATCGAGGCGCGGCTGACCGGTCCGATGGACGACACGCTGCTGGTGGACATCCTCGCGGTCCTGCTGTGGCCGCTGTGGGCCGCGTTCACCGTCTCGGTCGTCCTCGCGGTACCCGACGTCGTCCGCGACGCCCGCTGGCCGACGCACAGCCCACCGCTGCCTGTCGGCGGGATGCGGGGNCTGGCCACGTTCCTGCTGGGCGCGGTCCTGCTCGCCGTCCTTCAGTCCCGCGGCCCCCTCACCCCGACCGGCGGGCCGGTCGCGGCGCCGGCCGTCGCCACCGCGCCCGCCGCCCCTCGGTTCGTCCCGGTCGCCGCCACCAGCGTGACCGACACGCTGCCGGCCGCCGCGCCGGGGACGGTGGTCGTGCAGCTGCCGGCCAACGGCGTCTACGACTCGCTGTGGAGGATCGCGGACCGTTGCCTGGGCGATGGCGCCCGCTGGCCCCAGATCTGGGCGCTCAACCACGGCGTCGTCCAGGCCGACGGCCGGGCGCTGACCCAGCCCGGCCTGATCCGCCCCGGTTGGGTGCTGCGCCTGCCCGACCAGCCGGCCACCACCCCACCCCCNGCCGGCCGGCCACCCTCCAGCCCGGCGACCACACCCCCGACCGGCGAAGCGCCCTCCGGCCCTGCGCCGTCGACCTCGCCGGCAACCAGCCCGCCCGCGACCAGCCCGCCCGCCCCCTCGACCCCTGCGGCCAGCGCACCCACCCCGGGCGGCGCCGCGCCGCCGGCGACCGCCAGCCCGTCTGCCGGCCCGGCCTCGCCCGACCCCACGACCGCGCCGGCGGTGCCGTCTGCGCACCCGTCCGCCCCGGCCCCGTCCCGGGCACCAGGGGTCCCGTTCCCCTCCGGCGGCTACCTCGGAGTAGGTGCGGTCGCTCTGCTGGTGGTCGCACTGTTCTCCGTGCGGCTGTGGCGCCGCCGGCACTACGTGCCCGGCAGCGGTGACCGTGACGACCTCGACGAGGCGCCGGTCATCCGCCAGCTCGCCGTCGCCTACAACAGGGCCACCGCCGACGTTGACGAAGACGGCGAGCTGGTCATCGTGCGCCCGCCCGGCGACCCGCACGTCACCGGCCGCCGCCACGCGGCAGCCACCGCCACCGCCCACGCCGCCCCCTCCGGCACCCGGGTCGTCGGCACCACCAGCGACGGCCAGCCCCTCGCACTCGACCTGGCCGCCACCCGCGGCCTCGGCCTGATCGGACCCGGCGCCGACCCGGCGATCCGCGCCCTGCTCGTCGCCCTGCTTGCCGAACGTCACCAGCCCGACGCCGCCCCCGTCGAAATCCTCATCCCCAATGCTGACGTGCACCGGATGCTGGGCGAGGAGACCACCGCCGCACCGCCGCAGCGGCTGCACGTCGTCGCCGACCTGGCCACACTGCTGGACCGCCTCGAAGCCGACGTCGTCACCCGGGCACGGCTCGCCGCAGCCGGGGAGGACCCCCGCCGGTCCCCCCTGGTCGTCGTCGCGGCCCCCGACCAGACGTCGGATCGCCGGTTGCAGGCCGTGCTCGACAACGGCTCCCCGCTCGGTGTCGTCGGCATCCTGTACGGGCAGTGGCGGCCCGGCGCGACAGCCCGGGTCCGACCCGACGGTGTCGTCGGTGCCGCAAGCCCCGACATCGCCGCCACGCTGATCGGCAGCCGCCTGTTCACCCTGCCGGAGACCGACACCGCCCAGCTGCTCGACCTGCTCACCGACGCCGACGCGCCGGCCGCCAACCAGGAGGAGTTCCGGCGGGCAAACCCTACCCAGGGGCCCCCGCCCCCGCCCCCCACCTCCGCGCCGCCCCCCAGTAGCGCCCGTCCGGCTCCGGCCGACGTCGGCGGCCCGAGGGCCGACGTCGAGGGCCCGAGCGAGGCGCAGCAGCGGCCGGAGCCGGAGGAGCGGCCATCTGGCGATGGTGGGGGCGCCACCGCGGCCGAGCCCGAGGAAGCGCCGTCCCCGCCGGTGCCGGCCGCCGCGCTGCCGGCGACGTCGCCGCGGCTGCCGGAGGTGACCACGCCGCTGCTGCTCACCCTGTTCGGTAGATGGCAGCTGTCCTACCGGCCAATGCCAGACAGTGACTTCCAGGCCGTCGAGGGCATCGGGATCAAGGGCCGTGAAATCGTGGCCTACCTCGCCGCTCATTCCGGCTGGGTCCACCGCGACACCCTCATCGAGGCGGTCTGGCCCGACGACGGCGAACCCCGCCACCGGATCGACAACCGCTTCTACGCCGCTCTCAGCCCGCTGCGCCGCGCCCTGCGCACCGCCACCGGCGGGGCGATCGACGATCTTTTCGAGCAGGACGACGGCCGCTGGCGGCTGCGCGCCGACCTGCTCACCGTCGACCTCTGGCAGGTCCAGGACGCGCTCGCCGCGCGCCGCCGGGCTACGACGACCACGCAGGAGATCGCCGCGATCCTGCCGCTGACCGGCCTCTACACCGGTCACCTCGCCAAGGACCTCACCGGCACCTGGGCTGAGGCCCACCGGGAGCATCTGCGCCGGCAGGTGACCGATGCGCTGACCAGCATCATCGCCTCCGTCGGCGAGGACNCCCCCGAGCGTCTGGACCTGCTCGACACGCTGCGCCGCCTCGACCCGTGCAACGAGCAGCTCTACCGCCACATCGCCCGCACCCAGGCTCACCTCGGCAAACACGACGCGATCCCAATCACCTACGGCCAACTGGTCGACGCGCTGGCCGACCTCGACCAGCAGNCCNCCGTCGACACCGACCGCCTCTTCCAGCAGCTGATGCAGCGCGGCCCGCGGGACAGTCGTTCAGCGTGACCTCGACCGGTGGGCCTTCCTGCTGTTCTTCCTGCGCCGGCGCCGCTCCGCCCAGATCCGCCGGTCCAGCTCCAGCAAATCCTCGTGCGCCGCGGCCCACTCCGCCATGGGCAGCACCAGCCCGACCAGGTCCATCGCTGGCGGTGTCAGCCGGTAGACGGCGGTGAAGGGCCACTCCTGCCCCCGGTCGCGTTCGACCAGCCCACGGTCCTGCATCCAGCGCAACGTCCGGTGCAACACCGAATCCCGCATCACCGGCTGCGCCCACCGCCGCCCCCGGGCCACCTCGTAGGAGCGCAGCGTGCCCAGCAGGCCGGTGTACGACATCGGCTCGCGTGACAAGNCCACCAGCACGTCCGGCAGCCACTCAGGCGCCAGCGTGAGTCTCAGATCGTGCAACAGGATGCGGCGATCAGGATCAGACAGCTCCCCATCGAGTGTCATACAAACCCCCACGGAAAGATCCACAGACCAGGCGGGTCTGTGTCGACCGTTTCGCCGCGCAGCGACCCCCTCCAGGGCGCGGATGCCCGCATCCCTGCGTGACGGGAACTTCACCCAAGGCTGCACCATCTGCATAAACATGACAATCCGATTCGGCGATGTCACGAGCGGCCCGCCACTGGTCCACCGGANCGCCNCACGAACTCGATCGCGCGACGACGCCCCTCCTNNCTGCGAAGATGTCGTCACCTTTGGTGGCAGGCCGGTTCCAGGGTGATCCCCTGTCCCAGGCGGACATGGTGCACGTCACGTCAAGCTGTCCCACGACGAGACGAGACTGGGCCGCCCGCCGCGACGTGTCCGNCTCGCCTGCCTACCGTCGAAGACGTGTACGCAACGCGGGTGAGCTGGCGCATCTGGGCGCCGCGGCCGGCGGTCTACCGCGCGCTGCTCGATCCCGACGCGATCGCCCGCTGGCGGGCCCCGGTCGGGATGCGCGCCCAGGTCCACACCTTCGAGGGCCGCGAAGGCGGAACCTTCCGGATCTCCCTCATCCGCGACCAGCCCACCCAGGCCACCACCATCGCTGCCCGCACCGGCACCTACCACGGCCGCGTCCTGCGGCTCGTCCCCGACACGCAGGTCGTCGAACAGCTCGTCTTCGAGACCGACGGCCCGGCCGCGGCCGTCACGGTGACGATCACCCTCAGCGACGCCGCAGCCGGCGCCACCACCGTCCTCGTCGCCCACGACGGCATCCCGGACGCCATACCCGCCGCCGAAGCCGAAATCGCCACCCGCATGACCCTGGCCCAACTGGCCGANCTCGTCGAGAAGGACCAGCCCTCTCTCTAACCGAAGAGCTCCGCCGACAATAGGCTCGTACAGGAGCCTGCCGTTGACGCCGGTACCGCGGCAGCTGGTCGACGCAAACCATGGGGCATTCTTCTGCGGATGGGAGCGGATTCCATCCGCGGACCCTGACATCTCCCGGTGTCGCCCCACACGCCTCGCGTTCGCCCGCCGGCGATACCGCATGCCTATCCGGCCCAGAAATCCGGTCGCTGAAGGGTGGGGATCTTCGGCGGTCGGCGCACCCACCCAGAAAGCGCAGTGTGACGGTCGGGACACGGCCTGTGTGAGGCCCTGACCGCAGGCCCGACCAGGGGCCTGACCGCGTACCTGCTTAGCGAGTACCTGATCGTCTCACAGTGGCGCAGGTCAGAAGCCTGCTGGGTGTACCTAAGTGGGCCAAGACTGTGACGCGAGGTAACGAGCTGATAATCGGTCGGGCCCGTTCGGGTGGGATGCGGTGGGCGNCTGGCGTTCGCTGGCTGCTCAGTATCTGTGGTTTCGGATGGTAGACCGGCCCCTTGTGTGGTTGTTCTTTCCGTTTTTGTTCTTGGCTTCTATTCTTGGTTTTTGTCTTTGCTTTTCGCCTTCCCTTTGCTCTCGCTTTCCCTCTTTCGCCTTCACTGTTGTCGACAGTCCGGCGATTCTGGTCCGACAATCCCCTAAAAAGAATCTTGAATCGATGGACGAATGGGGGTTGTATTCGGGCGTGTATAGGCGGAGAATTAGGTATCGGCACCGGGGGTGAGAGAGTCTCCCCGGGAACCACTCCCCTGTAAGGAAGGTCTGTCATGGGTAATGCCGTTTTCACGTCGGACACGCCGTCCGCGCTTCCGGGCTCACGCGTCCGGCCGGACGACATGGCGCGGGTCACTGAGAGTGACTGGCGGGAGATCCGGACTATCGCGCGGAAGTACTGCCGCAAGGTGAACTTCACCCGGTCGCGCAAGCGGATGGACGGTAACGCCACGATTGCGGGCGGACCGTTCGGCAAGTACGGCACGGCGGACATCAGCGACGACGTCACCCAGGATGCGGTACTCCTGTTCGCCCAGAACCTCGCGAAGATCAGCGGCCGGTTTCAGCCTGCCTCCCTGTCGGTCGCGACCCGTGAGCCGAATTCTTGGCTCTACGTGACGCACAAGGGTCGGGAGTTCGTCGCAGACCGAAAGATGATCATGGCTTGGGCGGTGAAGGATGCAGCCATGCGGAACGGCTTCCGGTCGGACGATGATCCCGACGAAATCGACGCGACACCGGGTGAGCAGTTCATGCGCGGCGTGGCACACGCTGAATTCGTCGCTGTGGGAAGCTACCTCGCCAGTCACAGTGATGTTGTGTGGGGTTCGGCATGGGGGGACGGTCGGGACTTCCCGGTCCTGGATCGGGTCCTCGCGGAAGGCAGCAAGGCGGACGACATCGGACGGGCCGGAGCGCTCTCCCACGCGGCACAGCAACTCTACGGCGGACAGTACGGGTCCCGCCGCGCCGTCCGGCGCACCCGTGACGCTGCCCTGTCCGAACTCCAGGAACTCACACAGCGACTGGACGAAGCGCGCGAGATGCTCGCTTACAGCGCCACGCGGCGCAACCGCCGGCGGACGGGAGCGCTTCCCGACGACTGACGCCACCTAGCCGAAAGGGGCACCGGGCGCACCTAGCCCGGTGCCCCTTTCCGTTTTCCGAACGCATCCCGGCCGGACGGTCGGAGCGTTCCCGGCGGCGTATCAAGGTGAAGGAACCTCGCACCCTGGCACGCCCACGGAACGCATCCCGGCC
>NZ_LJFZ01000010.1:0-2234 GCF_001420875.1 Frankia sp. AvcI1
CGTCCAGGCTGTGCTCGAACGGACCGACGTCCTCGATGTTGACGTCCCACCTGCTGATGAGGCCGACGATCGCGGCGAGCTGCCCGGGCCGGTCGTCGAGCACCACGCCGACCCAGCCCCACGACCGCGCCGTGGCGCCGGCCTTACGCGGCAGCAGCGCGCGCCCCGCGTGCCCGTCCCGCATGAGCCGGGTGACCGCCGTGGTGACATCGTCGGCACCGGCGGCGTCGAGGACGTCGGCCAGGGCCGTCAGCCGGGAGCCGAGGTCGCGCACCCGCCGGGCGATCGGCCCCCGGTTGCCCTCGACGATCCCCGCCCACAGCTCGGCGTCGCTGTCGGCGAGCCGGAGTCGAGCCCCCGGGCCGCGTTCTCGCAAAAGCGCGGCCAGGGGGCTCGACGCCAGACCTCGGATCTCCTATCGACCCAGATTCCTACTGGTCACTCCGTGAATACCTGCCACGGTCGTATGGGCCCGTCGACTGGACACACCCACCATGCCTGCTCCTGATGTATCTGCGGCCGCGTCGAGTGCCGGTGACCGGGGCATGGCGGCACGGGATCTGAGGTGCCTCCGTCGGCAATGACATCCTGCAACCATTCGGCTATGCTGATCATTAGCTCTGCTGGCTGGGTCGCCGGAAGTGCCGACAGGACGGACTCACCTGCATGTCCCCGCACGGAGACGGGCCACTTGCTCACCCAGCCGACAAGCTCCGACTCCGACACTGGAAGTCCCAGCCGACGGCCGACGTCGGCAGCGGTGAGCTGACCTTTTCTCCAGGCGAGTCCGCGCGCGATCCAGCTCGCTGTCGTGCGGCGAACCAACCGCAATAGAGATCCACTGAGATGCTGGTCGTAGTTCCTCCAGCGCTGCGGCCACTGCCGCGGTCACCCGTCGGCGGGCGGGCAGNAGGCCCGGGGCGGCCTTGGTTCCCGANNCAAGGGCAGCCGCGACATCGGGTATGGGAACGTCGGACGCGAAAACCCACGCTNCGGACGGCCGTTCGGCCTCATCTTGCTCCACCTAGAGAACATAGTCCGCGTAGACGTTGATCTGACGGACGGAGCGGGGTCCGATCTGAAATTGCACGCTCACCCACAGGCTGAGTGGCATCCCGATCCTCCCCCGTAGGTAGTGGGTCGTCGGGAAGACCGTGTCGTCGGCGTAGGTGTACTTGGACATGCTCGAATGAAACGTGTAATCGCAGGACGTGTTGGAATGGGTGTCCTGGTAGCGGGTCTGGCGCTTGAACCAGCAAGGGCGTGAAGCGCTGCACCCACCGATACACCGTGACGTGATCAACCTCGAGGTCGCGTTCGGCGAGCAGCTCCTCGACGTCCCGGTAGGACGGCGCTTACCGCAGGTACCAGCGGACCGCGAGGACGATCACCTCCGGTGAGAACCGGAACCCCGCGAACTCCGACGTCGGAACCGGTGAACAGGCACGACGTCGACGCATCACTCGAGCATGACTGATCGGCAGCCGCCGGACAGNGGACTCCGCCAATGCAACAAAGCCGTCTCGGCTTTGTGCTGTTTGTTCCAGACCTGATAGCCGGTGTAGCGCGGGTTCGCCAGGATGGCTTGCACTGCGCCCTTGGACCAGGCGATTCCGGTGCGGTGTCGGTTGCGGGCTCGGTCGTAGGCCGACGGGGACAGTACACCTTCGTCGGTGAGTGTCTGGGCGATCAGGAAGACACCCATGCCGTTGAGGTACCGGTGGAAGATTCGCTCGACGACCGGTGCGGTGATCGGGTCTTTCGCCAGAACGTGGAGACGCTTGCCGTCGGCGGCTTTCGCCGGGTTGGGATGGGGCAGGTAACCGCGTCCGAGCGATGACGCTCTACCGCGACTTCGACGGCTCGACGATCCAGGTTGAGCGATGTGGAGCGTCAACTGCGGCTGCGTCGACGAGACTGCGTCGGTCGGAGGACACGGACACAGGGTGGCGCGGCAGGCGCGGAGGGCCAGGTCGACACGGGCGGGCGGCTGGGCGGGCCCGTTCTCAGCCGGTGGACTCGGGGCACACGGCCACCGGCGATCTCCACGAGTCGTCCAACCCGCGACGACCGGCCGGTGGCCGCATCGCCCGCGACCGCCACGCGGCGCAGGCCGAGCGGAGCACCGCCACGCAGGCGCCCCACTCGGCCGACTACCCAACAGCGGTTGCCGTACTAGCCAGCGATGCCGACGCCCTCCGTGTCATCCGCGAGACCGTTTGAGCCTGGATCGT